>JAGXIA010000087.1 GCA_024635885.1 Helicobacteraceae bacterium
CTTTTTAGGAAAAAACATGAAAACTCACACTCTTTTAATGCCGCTCGACATGCACCTTCATCTTCGTGATGGAGTTATGCTTGAAAATGTGGCTCCCCTTACAGCTTATAGTTACAGTGGCGCTGTAGTCATGCCAAACCTAGTTCCTCCCGTTGAGACACTCGATGACGTAAAAGCTTATAAAGCTCGTATTATGGCAACTGTTCCTAATGATTTTTTTGAGCCATATATGACACTATTTTACAAAAACTACGACAAAGCATTTTTAACAAGTATTGCTGATGCTGTTGTTGCTATTAAACTTTACCCTGCCGGGATTACTACAAACTCTGAAGGCGGTGTTTCATCTTTTGACATAGAAGAGATGCGGACAACACTTCAAACTATGAGTGATTTAAATATTCCGCTTTGTGTTCATGGGGAGACTGATGGTTTTGTTATGGACAGAGAAGCTGAATTTATGAGTATTTATGAACTTCTTGCTACAAATTTCCCTAATCTTAAAATAATTATGGAACATATCACAACTAAAGCGGCTGTTGATATGCTGGACAGATATGAAAACCTTTATGCGACTATTACAATCCATCACCTTATTCTGACTCTGGATGATGTTATTGGAGGAATAATGAAACCTCACCTTTTTTGTAAACCAATTGCTAAACGCCCTGAAGATTTAGATGCTCTATTGAGTGTGGCACTTGAAGCGCACCCCAAAGTAATGTTCGGTTCAGACTCTGCACCTCATCCTCAACATAAAAAAGAGTCTTGTGGCTGTGCGGCCGGTGTATTTACAGCACCTATATCTCTACAGCTTTTATGTGAAGTCTTTGAGCAGTATGGCAAACTTGAGAACCTGCAAACTTTTGTAAGTGACAATGCTCAAAATATATATGGAATTTGCCCTGAATTCAAAGAAGTAACTCTAGAAAAACGTCCATTTATTGTTCCTGATAATTATTCAGGTGTTGTTCCTATGTTCGCTGGAGAGGTTATTAGTTGGGCGATTGAGAGTGTCGATTAAAATCTTGCTCCTAGAAGACGACCTGCTTCTTGCAGAGACTCTCACAGACTTACTTGAAGATAACGATTATGAAGTATCGCATGTGCCAAATGGACAAAAAGCGCTAGACACGACTTTTGATGAAAAATTTGACATCTATTTACTTGATATAAATGTTCCACTCATTGACGGTGTCACTCTTTTAAAAGAATTGAGAGAGGCTAATGACACTACTCCGGCAATATTTTTAACATCGCATACAGACAAAGAGATGCTAAAAAACGGTTTTTTAAGTGGAGCTGACGACTATATAACTAAGCCTTTTGACTCGGATGAACTTTTGCTTCGTGTTAATGCACTCATAAAACGGACAAAAAAAAATACAATAGAATGTATTAACCTCTTATGTCATGACGAACTTCATAAAACTTTTTTTTACGATAAAGAAGAGTTGGACTTTTCAAAAAAAGAGTATGACTTACTTTTACTACTTGTACAACATGTTAACAGCGCTGTGCCTAAAGAATTAATTATAGAGGAGCTATGGAATAGTTCGGAATCTGGAAGTGAGGGAGCGATACGAGTTTATATAAACCGTATAAAACAACTCCTTCCTCAAATGAAAATAGAAAATATTCGTGGTATAGGTTATAAACTTGTTTCGTAACTTACGACTAAGTATTTTCTTTTACTATTTTTTAACAGTGGCTACATTCTTAGGCATTTTACATTACTTTTTGGCAGTAATCCAAACTCAAAATATATTTTTACTTGCCATTGTCATGTTGTGTTTTGTGACACTTTCTGGAATCTTTATCTCTAAGTTGGCTATTGACCCGCTTCAAGAGCATGTAAGAAACTTACAAAATCTTTCAAAAGAGACTCTCCACGAACTCAACCTTCCTATTACAACCATAATGACAAATTCTCATATGATTAAAAAAAATATGCAAGATGAGAAAAATTTAAAAAGGCTCTCTCGTATTGAGAGTGCTTGCGGTATGCTGCAACAGAGATATAATGAACTTGATTACATGATTAAAACGCAAAGTGTTCAAGAGATGAAAGAGAACTTTGCCCTTGATTCTTTAATCAATGAAAGAGTTCAGTTTCTCCACGCTATTTATCCACATGTAACTTTTGAACTTGATCTTGTAAAAACACAAATATTTAATGATAGAATAGGACTGGCTAAAGTCATTGACAATATTATACATAATGGTGTCAAATATTCACCAAATAGTAATATAATAAACATTAAATTGAGCGATTTTACACTTCACATACAAGACTACGGTTGTGGTATGGATGAAGTTGAACTTTTACAAATTTTTGACAACTACTATCAAAGCAATGAAAATATGCAAGGTTTTGGAATAGGCTTGGCAATGGTGAAAAGATTTTGTGATTCTCATGGTATTAAACTGAGTTTCAAATCTAAACCAGATTTCGGAACGACTGTACGACTAAAATTTTAAGGAAAATATATGCAAGCAGACAACTTACTGACATACGCGGAAGAAGCACTCGATTATGGAGTCATGGGACTCTTAGTCTTAATGAGTGTGGTTACTTTATGGTTATTTATTGAGAGAATGATGTTTTACAAAAGTCTAAGAACTGAGGACTATGACCATAGAGATAATTTAGAAATGGATTTAACTGACAACATTGCAATCATAAGCGCAATCGGGGCAAATGCACCTTATGTAGGTCTTTTAGGTACCGTTTTCGGAATTATGCTTACCTTCTATACTATGGGTGATGTTGGAGCAGTTGATGCAAAACAGATTATGACTGGTCTTGCTCTTGCACTTAAAGCTACTGCAATGGGTCTTGTTGTCGCTATTCCGGCTATTGTTGCCTATACAATTGCTCTTCGAAAAGTTGAGAGAATTCTCACTAAATATGATGTTGACCAAGATCAAAAAGCTAAGTAAATAAAATGGCTAAATGTAGAAAAACTCAAAAAAGATTTGACCAGATAAACGTAATACCATTCATAGATATTATGCTTGTTCTTTTGGTTATGGTTTTAACAACTGCTACCTTCATAAAGCAAGGGGTCATTCCAGTTGAACTTCCAGAGGCAAAAGCCGCTCAAAAAGAAGATATTAAAAAAGAGATATCTGTTTATGTTAATGCCAAAGGCGAGATGTTTTTTGAAAAAGAAAAGGTTGACTTAAAAACCTTAGAAGAAAAATTATCTGCACTCTCAAAAGAGCAGATAGTAGTTCTCAGAAGTGATAAAGAGTCAAAGTTTCAAGACTTTGTAAATGTAATGGATATTTTAAAACGTTTAAATCACGAACAGCTTTACATTGTTACTAAAGAGTAACTAATAAGCACTATCCATCAGTTTAAACCTCGAACCATTTACCTCATCTATATTTTTCATATGTTTCTTGGCATGTGGAACTTCGTCTGCCCTAGCATCAAAAACCTTTTTCTCAACTTCTTTAACATCATTAAAAAGTGTACTTGCTATAAAAAAGAGCACCATTATTACAACTACACTCACATATAAAAGAATATAATTTTTTATATGACCTGATTCAAAAGGGTTCTGCATTACATTCCTAGTCTATATTTTAAGAGAATTATATTCAAATAATGCTAAAGATGCCAGATAATACTGGATATTGCCTAAGTTAAATTAAAAGTTTTTTCACACATCTCGTATCCATACTCGATAACTTCATCCAGCTTATCAAATTCAAAAATACCACATAGATCCCGTGGTATTTCTATTTCTATATCAGGTGGGTATGCGGAGAGCTTCATCCTTGCGATTGTACTTTGCATGGCCTCAAAAGATTTATATGCTACAGCGTAGGTTCCATCTTTTTCCACTTTAGGATCAGAAAGAGAAATCTTACTAATGTAATTTGTAATTTTTGAAGAGAGTGAAAGCTCTTTTTCATCTGGTTTTTTTGAAGAGAGTGAAAGCTCTTTTTCAATCGTTTTTTCAGCAGTTTCTGATTTTGGATTTCCACCTAAGTTAACGGCAATAGTCAAATCCGTATTGTCGCGAAAAGTCGGAGCAATTGGAACCGGATTTAAAACTCCTCCGTCTACTAGTGACCTGCCCTTGTGAATATATGGAGCAAAAAACAGTGGCAAAGATGTAGAAGCTCTAATGGCACCCAAAAGAGAACCAGTAATTATCCAAACCTCTTTCTCTGAGTTTATATCAGCGGCAACAGCTGTAAATTTAATGTCTAAATCTTCTATAAGAAAGTCACCTACCAATTCTTCCATCTTGGCAACAATCTTATCGCCTGAAACAAATCCGCCCGAACCTCTAAAGTCCAAAAGTCTGATTAAGTCAAGACCATCAACTTCTCTTAACCACTCAGTGAAAACATCAAGCTTTCCTGCAGCATAAAACCCACCGACTAAAGCACCCATTGAACAGCCTGAGATAGACTCTATTTTGTAGTTATGCTCTTCAAGCCATCTTATTACACCGACATGCGCCATGCCCCTGGCACCACCACTACCTAAAACTAAAGAGACTGTTATCTGTTTCATATGCTTTACTTTATTAATTAATTAATTTATGATTGCATTATACTATTTATTTTTATTTATGTGTAAAATATGGTAAGATTGACATATAATAAATATTAAAAGACATATATAAACAAAATTACTCCCAACTCAACATTTATATGATATAATTATTTCTTATTACATTGTATAGGGGTTTATATTTGAAGATTGCAAATGCTACTAAACCTTTGTTACTGATGCTTTTTGGAATGATGAGTTTTATTACAATATTTTTTCTTTACATGGGACACTTACATCATCAGTATGTACTAGATACTATTGTCCAAGAAGAAAAAAAAATCGCTTCAAAGATTTATAAAAATACCTTTAAAAATTTTGCCCAACATTATGAATCAATTGCCACAAGTCTGTTAATGAATAAAGAAATTATAGATGCATTTGAAAACAAAGACAGAAAGAAACTTTTAAAATTAACAGCGCCTATCTATAAAAAATTGTTAGAAGAAAACCCATACTTAAGTATTATGCATTTTCATACAAAAGAGACAAAAAGTTTTTTAAGATTGCATAAACCTGACAAATTTGGTGATGATCTCAGTTCCATAAGATTTATGATTAATAATGTCAACAAGTTCAAAGTTAAACAGATTGGGTTTGAAGTCGGTAGATATGGGATTGACTACAGAATTGCTTTACCCGTATTTAATAAAGAAGGCAAACATTTAGGTGCATTTGAGTTTGGTATTCAGATTGATTATATTTTAGATACCGTCAATAAAGACTATGATTTTGGTAGTACACTGCTTTTGAAAAAGAATATTTTCAAAATAATTTATGAAAAAAATAAAAATATAATTTATAAACCATATTCTGATGATTATTATGCCATACAATCAAATGAAAACAATCTATCGACTTCCACAATGAAACCTAATAATGATAAAATTGTTTTTACTGTTAGTTCCATAAAAAATGTTTCTAATGAAGAGATAGGGGAGATTTTATTTGCCAAAGACATATGTTTTTACACAGATAAGATTGAAATTATAAGAAATTTATCAATTGCTTCAGCAGTAATTCTCCTTCTTATTTCTTTTTATATAATGAGAAAAATATTTCATAATTATACGACTGTTATACATAGTTATCAATCTGCATTAGAGGTTAAAAACAACTCACTTTTAAAGCTTGTTAATTTAGATTACCTTACTAAAATAAATAATAGAAAATCAATAGAAACTATTCTCATCAAAGAACTTAAAAGCGTAGAACGTTATAATAAAAAACTATCCGTAATTATATTTGATGTAGACGATTTTAAAAATGTCAATGATAC
>JAGXIA010000088.1 GCA_024635885.1 Helicobacteraceae bacterium
ACGCTATTTCAAAAGATAAATTAGCATAAATTAAATGAAATTTATTTTACTTCTTTTACTTTTTAGTTCCTATTTATTTGCTGCGAATGAGTGTATCGTTTGTCATAAAGGAATCGAGCATATAAGAGAAGAAGCCTCTGAGATGACTAAAGCAATTCTTGAAGTGGCCGAGAAAGCAGGCCACGCAGGAAATGACTGTATAGTCTGTCACGGCGGAAATCCATACAACAAAAGTAAAAAGTATGCCCATAAGGGAACAGTAAAATATTTTAAAACAAATAAAGGTCCAAAAGAGTTTTATCCTGCGCCGGGAAGTACTTGGATAAATCAGAATACTTGCGGGATGTGTCATCAAGAGCAGGTTGATGCTCAGATGAACTCACTTATGATGACAGAAGGCGGAAAAATCCAAGGGGCACTTTGGAGTTTTGGCGCTAAAAACGGTTACAAGCACGATGTAGGAAATTACCCTACAAAAAATCCGCAAGATCCACATGCCAGACTCGGTAGTGAAAAATATAAAACATATATGAACAAACTCTCTTTGATGGAGCCGCAGGCATTTCCAAAAGAGATGAAAGAACTTCCAGCTGCTCCAACGGCAGAAGAGGTTCAAAAAGACCCCTCTTTAGCAGTTTACACTTACCTTCGCCAAGAGTGCCTTCGTTGTCATACCGGCTCCAAAGGGAGACAGGCAAGAGGTGACTTTAGAGGAATAGGGTGCGCATCTTGTCATATTCCCTATTCAAATGAGGGTTATTATGAGGGCGGCGATAAAAGTATCAGTAAAAAAGAGAAAGGGCATCTTTTAGTCCACTCTATTCAATCATCCCGTGATGCTAAAGTTAAAGTGCATGATGTTGAGTATTCTGGAGTTCCGGTTGAAACATGTACCACATGCCATAACCGTGGAAAAAGAATAGGTGTTTCATACCAAGGTCTTATGGAAAAAGCGTATAGCTCTCCATATGATGAGCAGGGCAATGAACAGCCAAAACTCCATTCAAAACGTTATATGCATATGCAAGCAGATATCCATTTTAAGAAAGGGATGCTGTGTCAAGATTGCCATACTTCTAATGATATGCATGGAGACGGGTTTTTAAGCGGGGCTAATCTAGCATCAGTCGAGATAGAGTGTCAAGATTGTCACGGTACTACAAAAGCTTATCCTTGGGAATTGCCACTTGGTTATTCTGATGAATTTAACACAACTGTTGCTACTGGTAAGCCCAGAGGAACTACTAAAACAATGGCGGAGTACCTTAAAAAAGGTAGCGTAAATGAGCCTAGAGACGGTTACCTCATAACTGCTCGTGGAAATCCTTTAATCCATGCTGTAAAAGATGGTGACGAGATAATGATGCATTTAGCCAGTGGTAAAGATGTAAAACTTACACCGCTTAAAAAGCTAAAAGAGACAGAAAAACTCTCTAAAAAAGGCTTGCTTGCTATGGACAGTATAAGTGCCCATACTGACAACTTAGAGTGTTACACATGCCACGCTTCTTGGGCACCTCAGTGTTATGGTTGTCATGTTAAGATTGACTACTCGAAAGGCAAGCAAAATCCGGACTATCTAAAAGCTTCTCACGACCATGACATCCACGGCAAAACCGGTGGAATGAAAGACTTGAAAAAGTATTTGGTTGATGGTCAGGTTACAGAGACTAGAAGCTTTATGCGATGGGAAGACCCACCGCTTTCTCAAAATGGTGAGGGTCGCATAAGCCCGACTATTCCAGGTTGTCAAACAACAATCACGGTTATTGGCAAAGACGGTAAAACACTTTTACAAAACCATATATATAAAGTTCCACATGCCGAAGGTGCCGGAGTTGAGGGGCAAAATGCAATTGATATGTCACCTGTTCAGCCTCATACAATTTCTAAAGAATCACGCAGTTGTGAGTCTTGTCATACAAGACCCAAGGCTATGGGTATGGGAATAGGCGGTTCTCGTAGTACAAATGATCCATCTATGACGACTATTACAGATATAATGCGTGCCGATGGAAAAATTCTTCCGACTATAGTCGATGAGCAGATACCGGCAATCGCTAATTTGCACTATGATTATTCTAAATTCTTAGATGAAAACGGAACGCAACTGCAAACCGTAGGACACCATTTCAAACTCTCAGGTCCTCTTAGTAAAGAGCAAAGAGATAAGCTAGACAGAAGCGGAGTATGTTTTTCTTGTCATCAAGATATGCCTAATGGAAACTTAGCTGTATCTGCAATGACTCATATGGCTAAAATGGTAGAAATAAACGTAGATAACAAAATGCATCAGGGAATTGTAAATAAAACTTTAAACATTAGTGCTTGGTTTCAAGTCTTAGGTGGAATTTTTGTTGGAATGCTTATAATGTTTGGAATTTATATGAAATTTTTAAAAAAAACCCCGATAAACCCTAAAAATGTAGGATGGAAATAGTTATATTATGAAGAGATTAACAAAAGAAGAGGCACTTGATTTAATCAAAAATGCTGACTTAAAAGAGTTGGGTCGAATGGCCTCAGCCCGTAAAAAAGAACTACACCCAAAAGGTATTACAACCTTTGTTGTAGACAGAAACATTAACTATACAAACATCTGTTGGGTTGATTGTAAATTTTGTGCATTTTACAGACATGAAAAGGATGCAGATGCCTATGTATTAACATTTGAAGAGATAGATGCAAAAATAGATGAGCTCTTAGAGATCGGTGGGACACAAATCCTTTTTCAGGGTGGAGTACATCCGAAACTTAAAATTGAGTGGTATGAAGACTTGGTTGAACATATTCATACTAAATATCCAACTATAACTATTCATGGTTTTTCTTCTATTGAGCTTGATTTCATTGCTAAGGTTTCTCGTATCACTATACAAGAAGTTCTGTCTCGTCTAAAGGTAAAAGGATTAGCTTCTATTCCTGGTGCTGGTGCAGAGATACTTTCAGATAAAGTTCGTGACATAATTGCACCTAAGAAAATTGACTCTGAAGTTTGGGTAGATGTTCATCGTCAAGCTCATAAACTTGATATTATGAGTACTGCAACTATGATGTATGGAACGGTTGAATCTGATGAAGACATTATTGATCATTTTGATATGGTAAGAAATCTTCAAGACGAGACTGGCGGTTTCAGAGCCTTCATAATGTGGAGTTTTCAGGGGACAAATACTGAACTATTACGACTTATACCAGATATGGACAAGCCATCATCAAACCGTTACTTAAGACTTTTGGCAGTTGCCCGTCTTTACCTTGACAATGTGCCAAATATTCAAAGTTCATGGGTCACACAAGGACCTTATATCGGTCAGATGGCACTTCGTTTTGGTGCTAACGACTTAGGCTCAACTATGATGGAAGAGAATGTTGTAAGTAGTGCAGGTGCCGCTTACTCAATGGCCCAAGAAGAGATGGTCCAACTCATAAGTGACATAGGTGAAATACCGGCAGTCAGAAATACAGCATATGAGACTTTACAAAGATTCGCATAATGATTAAGATACTTTTTACACTACTAATTTTAGGACAAATAATAATGGCAGCAACGATAGAATATATTGAGACAAATGGTTTAAAAGTACCTATTATCTTTGAAAATGACAAAAGACTTCCTCTCGTAACAATGAAATTTACTTTTACAAACAGCGGAAGTATTAAAGACATGACAAAACCCGGTTTGGCAAAAATAAGTTCAAATATTATGGGAGAGGGGACAAAAACATTAGGAAGCAGCGCTTTTGCAGATGCTTTAGAGGCTAAAGCAATTCATATATCAGCATCTGCAGGGACTGAAACTTTCATAGTTGAACTTAGCAGTTTAAAAGAACAATTCGATGCGGGGCTTAAATATTTTGATGATCTTTTAAAAGATCCAAATTTTACACAAGAAGCTCTCGAGAATGTTAAAATAAGAACCATAGGCTCACTCAGCCGCAAAGAAAATGATTATGATTATGTAGCATCCAATGAACTCAAAGAACTTCTTTTTAAAGGCACAGTTTTAGCAAATCCTTTATCGGGGACTGTTGAGAGTGTCAAAAGCATTGAACTCCCTGATGTGGAAAAATTTATTAAATCTAATTTAGTAAGTTCAAAGCTTATAGTTGTCCTCGGTGGAGACATTGATTTGGAAGATGCAAAAGTTAAAATAAAAAAAGTAATTGACGCAATGGCGATAGGTGAATCCAGTGAAACTTTAAATTATAAAGTAAGTGAAACATCTAGTGAATCTATTTTAAAAAAAGAGACTGAACAGGCTTTCATATACTTTGGTTCACCCTATAATATGGATGTTGATTCAGAAGATTATTATATAGCAAGAGTTGCAACTTATATTCTTGGCGCCGGCGGTTTTGGCTCACGTCTTATGGAAGAAATACGAGTTAAAAGAGGTTTAGCTTATTCGGCTTATGCAAATATAAATGTTAGTAAATCGAGCAGTTATTTCAGTGGTTATTTACAAACAAAATTAGAAGCATTAACCGAAGCGCAAAATACCGTAAATGAACTCATAAAAGATTTTGTAGAAAATGGTGTTACTGAAGAAGAATTAGAACAGAGCAAAAAGTTTTTACTTGGAAGTGAACCTTTAAGAGTTGAAACAATGAGTCAAAAACTAAATCGTACTTTTGTTGAATATTATAAGTATCATGAGCTTGGACATTCTGATAAAGAATTGGAAATGATTGAAAAATTAAAACTAAAAGATTTGAATGAGTTTATAAAACTTCATACAGAAATAACAGATTTGAGCTATGCTATAGTTACTAAATAAGAAAAGTGACAAAAATAAAAAATTTAAAATATTAGTCAGGAGTCTTTAAAATGGGTTTATTTTGCAATACTAGTAAAGATAAGAACAGAATAAAAGAGTTAGAGTTAGAAAATAGAGAACTCAAAGAACAAATAGAAGAACTTGAACGCCAGCATAGAGAAGATGACAAAGACGTTCATTTACTTAAAGCACATGAAGCAGAGACAGACGCTCGTTATGACATAGTTCAAATGTTGATTAAGTCATATTCTAGCGGGGTTAAGTTTGTGCAGTCTATAATGGAGTCAAATGTAGAGTTTCTTGCAGAAGCAACTGATTTAAATAAAAGAACAGAACACAGAATAGACACTGTTCAAAATGAAAGCAGGATTATAAGTGAAAAGATTGAACAAATTTCACAAGAAGCTTCAAATTTGGACAATGGTGCCAGTGCACTCAATGAGAGTGTTTCATCAATTAGTCAGATTATTAATCTCATTAAAGATATTTCTGATCAAACGAATCTACTTGCACTAAATGCTGCAATTGAAGCAGCACGCGCGGGTGAACATGGTCGTGGTTTTGCTGTTGTTGCCGATGAAGTTAGAAAACTCGCAGAACGTACTCAAAAAGCGACTCAAGAGGTTGAAATAAGTATAGGCCAGTTAAAACAAAATACGTCAGAGATCCAAGATTCTTCTGAAATGTTCAGGGCAAATACTAGCAGTGTTAATGAAACATTGACAAAGTTCTTTGAAGAGCTAGAATTTGTCATTAAAAATTCTAGCCGTATTTCGGACGTTACAGAAAATATATCGAATGAGATAGGTATAGGAAATGGCAAGCTTGATCATATTTTATTTAAACTGCAGGGTTACAATGCATTTATTAACAATGACTATTCTACATTAGTTGATGAGGATAGTTGTCGTTTTGGTCAGTGGTTTAATGAGAATAAAGAAAAAATAAAAGATGATTCTAAAACTATTAACTCTTTAGGCGGACACCATAAAAAAGTTCATCAAGAGACAATGCAAGCTGTGAACAATTGGAAAGAAAAAGATTATAAAAATGCGATTAAAAGAATGAAAGATGTTGAACATTCAAGCGAAATAGGTTTTGAAGAACTGTATGCTAGTTTTGTGAATCACCGCAAGTAAGATATATATTTCAATATGTCATATTTTGAGAGTTTATTTTAAAACTGAAGTATTATTGGATACTAAGGAATTATAATGAACCTCACAAAAGAGCACCTTTGCAAATTTGACAAACTAGGTATTAGAAGCTGGTCTGAACTTGCTCTCATTATTCCCCACTCATATGAAGATTTTCGTCTTCATAAAAAACTTCAAATCCACATGCCACAACTTATAGATGCAACTGTTGAATCTGTGTATCGCGGACCTAACTCTATTCAAATAACTTTTTTTTCTCACAACTTCGGACATACTGTAACGGGTGTTCTTTTTCGTCCAAAGCCATATATGATGCATCAGTTTAAAGTAGGAGAAAGAGATTACTACTACGGAATGGTAGAGTGTAAAGTTGGACAATGCAGTATGAGCATGCCAAGAAAAGTTACAAACATCGGTGCGATTACACCAAAGTATAAATCAGCGTTAAGAAATGATGTTATGGGGCGGTTTGTATTTAATAATCTTACAAGTGAAAATTTAAAAGAAGAGGGCCTAAACAGCGAAGTAATAAGTGAAGTTTTAAAACTTCATTTTCCTGATGATAAACTCCTGGAGAGTTCTGAGCTGAGTCAAGATTCTCTTAATGCTTTGAAATACATAGAGCTGTTCACTTATATGAAAATACTTGCAGGCAAAAGACGCTATTTTAAGCCCTTGGCATGTGGAAGTAATGATTACGTTGAATGGGCTAAGAGTTTGCCTTTTACCCTTACTAATGAACAGATAAAGACTATAGATGATATAAAGTCTGACTTAGCAAAAGATGTAGCAGCAAAAAGAATGGTAGTCGGCGATGTTGGAAGTGGAAAAACTATGGTTATTTTAGCCTCTGCAGTTATGATGATGCCGAATCGTTCCATACTTATGGCACCGACAACTATACTTGCAAATCAACTTTTTGAAGAGGCTTGTAAATTCATTCCACATGCCAAGATAGTTTTAGTTACTAACAAAACTAAAAAGATTGATTTGAATGAGTTTGATTTTATTATAGGAACGCATGCGCTCCTTTACAGAGAACTTCCACATGCCGAACTAGTTATGGTTGACGAGCAGCACCGTTTTGGAACTGCGCAGAGAAATTTGTTAGAAAAGTTAGTAAGCAGCGGTGAAAGAAAACCACACTTTTTGCAGTTTTCTGCCACACCAATCCCTAGAACACAAGCTATGATAGAAACCGCTCACATAGATGTC
>JAGXIA010000089.1 GCA_024635885.1 Helicobacteraceae bacterium
TAACGAGGTAATGGAACCATATCATCACCGTGACCACCCATAACAGATGCACGAATTTGTCCACCACCATAGCCAAGTTTTTCTTGAATAAATGCAGCCATTCTTGAGCTATCCAATACACCAGCCATACCAAGAACACGGCTTCTGTCAAATCCGCTTTCTTTAAGTGCTACATAAGTCATAGCATCTAATGGATTAGAAACCATAATTATTATTGCATCTGGAGAATATTTTGCAATGCCCTGAACAACTTCTTTTGTTATTTTTGCATTAATCATCAGTAAGTCATCACGACTCATACCGGGAAGTCTTGGACTGCCGGCAGTTACAACTACTACATCACAATTAACTAAATCTTCCATAGTCTCTGCAACTTTTACAACAGTATGACTTCTAACAGCTGAAGCAGCTTGAGACATATCTAAGGCCTTACCTTTTGCAACATCTATTTTATTGTCACGAAGAATAATCTCATGGCACGAACCAAGCATCGCTAATGAATAAGCTACAGTTGCCCCAACATTACCAGCACCCACTATTCCTACTCTTTTACCGTGTTTCATATATACTCCTTGAAATTAAAAGATTATGACACTAAATAATACACTTAAACAGTACGTGCTAACATATGCTGTTTAAGTATATTAAAGTACCACAAAAGACTTTCGCCTTTTCTATAAAACTAAATATTGTAGTTTCATAAAAAAAGGAATCTTATTATTACGCCTTCAAAAGAAGGACATAATAATCTAAATAATGTTAACTATATAGAACCAATAATTTTATTTAAAGTTGCAGACGGTCTCATCGCAGCTTCAGCTTTTCCATCATTTGGGTGATAGTAACCACCAATGTCTTGAGCTTTACCTTCAACAGAAAGTAACTCAGAGATAATTTTATCTTCATTTTCAGTTAAAGCTTTTGCTACTGGAGCAAATTTAGCAGCTAACTCAGCGTTGTCACCCGTGCTAAGTGCTTTAGCCCAGTACTGAGCCACGAAGAAGTGAGAAGCTTTGTTGTCTGGCTCGCCACATTTACGTGAAGGCTCTTTAGAATTATCTAAGTAAGCATCATTTGCAATATCTAAAGCAGCAGTTAAAGCAGCAAGCTTTGAATCATTATTTTTTTGACCGATAAATCTTAAAGACTCAGCAAGTGCTAAGAACTCGCCTAAAGAATCCCAACGTAAGTGACCCTCTTTAAGGAATTGTTCAACATGCTTAGGAGCAGATCCACCAGCACCAGTCTCATAAAGACCTCCACCCGCTAATAAAGGAACGATTGATAGCATTTTTGCAGATGTCCCAAGCTCTAAAATTGGGTACATATCAGTTAAATGATCACGAAGAACGTTACCAGTTACGGCGATAGTATTTTTACCCTCTCTAACACGAGTATTTGTGAAACGTGTAGCAGCAGTAACATCCATAAACTGGATATCTAAACCTTCAGTGTCTAAATCAGCTAGGTAAGTTTTTGCTTTTTTGATCATCTCTGCATCGTGAGCTCTGTTTTCATCTAACCAGAAGATAACAGGTACTTTCTCAATTTGACCACGCTCAACTGCTAAACGTACCCAGTCTTTGATTGGGATGTCTTTAGCACGAGACATTCTCCAGATATCACCAGCTTCACAATCAAATGCCATAAGTTCTGTACCATCTTCAGCAGTTACAGTAACTTTGCCAGCCTCTGCTAATTCAAATGTAGTTGGGTGAGAACCATACTCTTCAGCTTTTTGAGCCATAAGACCAACATTAGCCATTGAGCCCATTGTAGTTACATCATATTGACCGTTTTTAACACAGTCAGCTACCATCTCTGCATGAAACATTGCATAAGTACTATCAGGAATAACAGCTACACACTCAACTGCATCACCCTTTCTATTCCACTGCTTACCACCTTCACGTACAACTACAGGCATTGAAGCATCAATAATTACATCATTAGAAGCGTTAAAGTTAGTTGTACCTTTATCAGAATCAACCATTGCAATCTCTGGGTTATCAGAATTAATTACCTCTTGAAATGCAGCTAAAATTTCTGCTTCTTTAGGATTACCAGCAATTTTTTTCTCTAAGTCTGACATACCCTGGCTTGGATTTACATTTAGTTCTGCAAACGTATCTGCGTATTTTGTAAATACCTCTTGAAAGAATACTGTAAATGCGTGACCGAACATAATAGGGTCAGAAATTTTCATCATAGTAGCTTTAAGGTGAATAGACCATAAAACACCATTCTTTTTAGCATCATCAATAGTTTTTTGAATGAAAGATTTCAATGCTTTAACAGACATAAATGTACCATCAATTACTTCTTTATCCATTGCATCAATAGTAGCTAATTCTTTACCATTAAGAGCAATTGTAACTTTTTGAGCTTTTGTCATAGTAACTGATTTCTCATTACCGTAAAAGTCGCCATTCCCTTCCATATGTGCAACATAAGCTTTTGAGTTTTCAGCAAATGCCTTTAATCTATGAGGATTTTTTTGTGCAAACTTTTTAACTGCAAGTGCAGCACGTCTATCTGAATTACCTTCACGTAAAACTGGATTAACAGCAGAACCTAAACAAGTATTGTATTTAGCTCTTATTGCTTTTTCTTCATCATTTGCAGGATTCTCAGGAAAATTAGGAATATCATAACCTTGACCCTGAAGCTCTGCAATACATTCTTTAAGTTGACCAACAGAAGCTGATATGTTTGGAAGCTTAATGATGTTTCCATCTGGTTGTAAAACAACTTCACCTAACTTTGACAGTTCATCTTCAGCTAAACTCATTGCAGCAAGAACTCTACCTGCTAGTGAAATGTCACTTGTAACAACTTCAACACCGGCAGCTTTAGTAAAAGCATTAACGATTGGTAATAACGAATAAGTTGCTAAAGCTGGTGCTTCATCAATCTTTGACCAAATAATTTTTGACATTTTGTATCCTCAACTTGATATTTTATATTCAATGATAAATAGAACTTCATGAATATTTACAAGTTTAATAATAACATTAATGATATGTAATATTTGTCAGGCTGATATGAATCTTTAGTTATATGTATATTTTGTTTCATTTCGTAGCACGTCTTATATTGCGTAAATGTGTAGTATAGTTACACGAAAAATCGTGATTACCATTTTTTGATTTCATAAAATATAGATATTCAGTCTTAGCTGGAAAAATAGCTGCTCTAATTGCTTCAAAACTGACATTGCATACAGGAACTGATGGTACACCCCTGTATATGTAAGTATTAAAGATGCTTTTATCTTCCTTAATTCGTTTTGACGTCACCTTTACATGTGAATATTTCCCATAATTTAGTGTGCCATCCATTTGCAGTTTCATTCCTTTTTTAATCCTATTAAATATTACTGAACTAACAAGTGGCATTTCATTTATATTTGCTGATTCTTTTTGTATAACAGAAGCAATTGCTACATATTGAAACCATTTTTTCTCATTATAGTTACCAAAAATTTTAATTGATAAATTTTTCATTTGCAATAAGGACTTTGAAAGTAATATTCTTATCAGTTCTTTTTCTGTAATACCGATTGGAAGCCTGTATGTGTTTGGAACAAATGCACCCTCTTGTCTCTTGGTTTGTGATTCATATTCATGCTGTAATATATTCCTATCTAAGTTTAGGTTACGAGACAATTCATTTAAAAATATATATGTTGTTTCTCCAGGTATCAATGTTACATTTTGTAAAGCTGCTTTTGCTGTTGTTAATTTATATAAAAAATCAGCTCTGGTAGTTTTAGTAGTTCCTACATTAATCCATCCGCTTTGTGGTGAGCCAATTAACCTTAAAATAATGGAATCCAGTTTACCTACATTATAATTTTCATTACTCAATTGTGCTATAATCCTGTTTATAGAGCCTTCAGGAATATATAAAACTTTAGAGCTGACAATAGGCTGATTTAGGTAATACATGAACGATAAAATAATAATTAATACTATTTCAAAAATATACTTTATTATACTTAGTTTCTTGTCATTCATATTTTTGACACTTTCTTTTATATTTATTCTTTTACAAAATGGAATTTATATAGATAATATTTCAATTCCAAATATAGAAGTGAAGAAATTATACATAAAATGGAATGAAAAGATAGACCTATCAATTGAAGAAGCAAAAATAACTACAAATAAAAAAAATGCTCCTATAAATTATACAAATATACATAAAACATTTAAGCGGCTAGCTTTACTTGAAAACTGGTTCAAAAAAATAAGCATCAATAAAATTAGTATAGATGATATATCTGCCAATTTTGAGTACAAATATGGAGAAAATGGTTTTTTAAATGTCTCATCTCCTAATTTTTCATTAAAAAGCTCACTTTTTTTTGAATCAAATTTATTAAATATTCATATTGATGAATTTAAAGACTTAAAAAGAAAAATAGATATTCATGGAAATGTAATTTTAAATACTAAGATGCTCGAATTAACATCTATTATTTTTGTCAATATAAACAATGATGCCTCATTTAAAGTCTTTGCTAATGCCAATAAAAAGAAGCTTCAATATACTCTTGAATCTTTAAAAAAAATAAGCAGTACAAAACATATTTTCCAAATATTAAATCTACCTAGTGAACTTAAGTACTGGACACAAGATGCAATACAAATGTCCAACCTGTCTATTAATTCAATTTATGGATGGCTTGACTATAAGCATTTAGATCAAGCATATAAAAATATTTATGTTAATGCTACTGCCAATGATTTCTTTTATTCTTACGACAAACAACTCGAACCAATTCAAACAGCAAGCACAGAGTTAGAATTTAAAAACGGTATATTATTTATAAGACCTAAGCAAGCATATTCATATGACTTTTTTCTAGATAAAAGCTGGCTAAAAATAGATTTTACTTTACCCCAAGAACTCTTAACGCTCCATCTTTTATTAAAAGGAATGGTGAATAAAGATTTACTGAAAATATTAAACAGATACAAAATCAAACTTCCATTCTTACAAAATACAGGAACAGTTGATACAAACTTGAAATTAGTTGTTAATCTGCGAACAATTGACGTCAGTGCAAAAGGCAACTTTTACACAAAAAAAGCAAATTTTGATTATCTTGGTTTAAATATAGATATATTTGATGCATATATTTCATTAGATGATAATGATATTGAGATAAATGATATGCTTGCAAAATATAAGAATATTGCAATTGCTAAGGTAAATGTGATTTTTAACGCAAAAGAAAGTACAGGAAAAATAAAATTTAAAATAAAAGATTTTACACTTAAAGATGCTAATCTAAGACTAAACACAACAAAAGAGCCATTAAGGGTTGTCTATAATATTACGCCGACGCAAGACACTATAAACTTTGCCCAATCAGAATGGATTTTTAAAGAACATTCAGTCAATGTTGATGAATTGAGTATTCCATTTAATTTAGACAAGCTTACAGCTAATATTCCCATAACATCAGTAAAGGTACCAAACTTATTATCTGCTCTTGTTTCAGGGAAAGTTTCACTAAGGCCTAATAAGCTGAATTTAGATGTAGATATATTAAATTACGCATATAATGGCATTGAGTTGTCTCAATCAAATACTCCTCTAAAAATCACATATAATGGAAACATAAATATTATTTCAAAAGAAAATATAAGATTCAATGCTGATGATTTAGAATTTATTTTACACAAAACATCAGTAAATATTATTGAGAATAACATAGATATAAAATATTCTTCTTTTGATATAAAAGACATTCTCAAAACAAAATTTAGTGGAAATTACAATTATAAAAACAGTATAGGATTAATAAATATAAATAGTATTAACATTAAAGATAAATCAATAGGCGATATTTTTTCTGATCAAGATACTCTAAGTCTATCGATTGAAGCTTTAGATAATAAATTATTACTTAAGCTCAAAGAGCTGGATGTCGACTATGTGCATGCAGATAAAACATGGAAATTAAAATTAAATTCACTTTCTAAAGTATCACACTATTCAAAAGTTTTCAGAGACTACAATTTAACAGATGGCGATTTAACAATATTCAAAAAAACAGACAGTCCAAAAATAAATTTTTATTCTAAAATGAAATATCCTTATCAAATACTTACCAAGAATAATACTCCGATTGAAGACTATAAAATAAAAGGCAATATTGATAAGAATAGTAAAAATATTTCATTAAATATAAATAATTCAATCGATGTAAACATAAGTAGTGATATTAAAATTACTGCAAAGAAAGTTGGAATAAATATAAACGCTATACTAGATTTTTTAAATGCCAATAGTACCAATTCTGATAAAAATATAAATAAAAATATAAATTTGAATGCAACAGATTCCTATTTATATATTGGAAACAACAGACATGTAATATCAGATAATATAAACTTGCAATACTTTGACAATATACTAAATGCACAGCTGACACATAAGAATGGGAGTGCAGGCTTCAAGCTTGAAAACAAAGAATTTTATCTATATGGAGATAAGTTTAATGATGAGTTCATGGAAAATTTATTTGCTTTTTCTAAATTTAAAGGTGGAAATTTAAGTTTTTCAATGAGTGGTACAACAAAAGAGTATAACGGTATTTTTTATATTAAAAATACAATCATCATGGAGTATAAACTTCTAAATAATGTTTTAGCATTCGTAAATACCATCCCATCCTTAGTGACATTTTCTTTGCCAAATTATGACAAAGACGGGTTAGCAGTTGAAAGTGCATATATTAACTTTCATTATAAGGATGATGTTTTAAATGTCAGTGATATTTATCTTGATTCCAAAGAAATAGATATATTAGGACGAGGTAATGCAAGCTTTAAACACGACACTGTGGATTTAAAACTAAATCTAAAAACAGATTTAGGAAGTAGTCTTTCCAAAGTACCTCTTGTTGGCTATATCTTATTGGACAAAGATTCTATTTCAACTTCACTAAGTGTTAAGGGAAAACTATCCAATCCTGAAGTAAGAAGTCTTATCGCTCAAGAGATTATAATTGCTCCACTGAACATAATAAAAAGAACTTTACTACTTCCTAGATACCTTCTTAGAAATGACAAGAAAAAAGAGTAATAAACTACTCGTTTCTTAAAACTGTTAAAATATCAACTTCACTAGCTTTTTTAGCAGGATAATATGCTGAGGCGATTACAATAACAAATGCACCAAAAACTATTAGCAGAAAATCTTTGATACTTAAATCTAATGGGAGTGTTGTTGTTGGATAAACATCTTTTGGCAGTGAAATAATATCAAAAGTACTTAATACCCATAGTCCACTCATGCCAAAGACTATTCCTGATAATATTCCGCCAATACCGATAACTATACCTAAATATAAAAACACTTTTTTTATTTCAATGGGAGTTGCACCAAGGGATAAGAGTAGTGCAATTTCGCTTCTTCTATTCATCACCGTCATTAAAAGTGAAGACACAATATTTATAGCCGCAATTAATATAATGAGCATCAGAACTATAAAAAGTGAAGCCTTCTCCAGTTCTAGGGCTGCAAAAAAATTCATATTATCTTCCCACCAACCTTTGATTGTGACATTCATAGGAAGCTCAGCTTTAATCTTCAATATGTCGGCATGTGGAACTGAAGAAAATATATGTATTCCATCGTATTGATTAGATGGCATATTTAAGATTGCTTGCAATGAAGACAATGTTGTGTAGCTATATGCTTTGTCGTAGGCAGAGAGTCCAGAATCAAAAATACCTTTAACTTGAAAACGTTTTATTTTTGGCGTAATTGAAAGTCCACCAGGCTCTACATGAGTAAAAATATACATAAGTTTATCATCAGTATATAGGTTGAATTCATCTTTCAATGATTTTCCAATCAGTACATCAAATTTACCTATATCACTTTTCTGTATAGCTTTGTTTACAACACTGTTGACCTTCCCTTCATCCTTCATGTTTACGCCAAAAATATAACCACCCTCAAGCTTTGTACCACTTCTTGACATAACGGCCGATTGAACATAAGGACTAAACGAAAGGGTTGGAAATTTGTTTTCTAAATCAATTAATAAATTTTCATTAACTGCCCCATAAAATTTTGGAATAATAGTTAATGGGTAATTCATAATAGTTAATTTTTTCTTGAATTCTTTGTCGAATCCATTCATAAGTGCCATGGCAATCAAGAGAACCATGACACCTAAAGATATCCCTAAAAATGCAAGTAATGCAGATAGAAATATAAATGGTTGCTCATTATCAAAGCGTAAAAAGCGTTTTACTAAGTATGGTACTATTGAGTTTTTCAAGAAGCAAAAACACCTTTTTTTGGACCACTTTTACCACAGCATTGCTTGTATTTTTTACCGCTACCACATGGGCAAAGGTCATTTCTTGCAACTTTTTTTTCAGAAACAGTCTCTTCTTTTTTATTTGGATGATTTAATTGAATCGCTGCATCACTAAGTTGTCTTTCTCTTTCTAATTGCTGAGCAATTCTTTTAGCTTCATCTTCTGCAGATTCAACTTTAAATTGAATTATTTGAAGAGTTTTAATAGTATTGAATTTAATATCATTAATCAGTTCAGCAAAAAGATTATAACTCTCTTTTTTGTACTCAACTAATGGATCCTTCTGATTGTATGCACGAAGCCTAATACCGGTCTTCATATTGTCCATAGCATACAAATGCTCTCTCCATGCATTGTCTAGTTCTTTTAAATATAGTTCACGTTCGATTTCATGACAAACACTCTCATCTAGTACACTCATTTTATCATCATATGATTTTTTGACACTTTTAATCATTGCTTCAAGCAGTTCATCATATTCTAAAGATAAAAAGTCATCGATATTTAGTTCAAGGTTTATCTCTTCTTGTAAAAGTTCAATTACTTTTTTAAGATTGAAATCTTCTTTAGCACCGCCATCAAATATATCAGAAATATTTAAAATATGTTCAATATAAGCTTCTCGTATCTCATTAACTTTTGATCCTATATCATACTCTGTATTTAACAGCTGGTTTCTAAACTTATAAACTATCTTTCTTTGTTCATTTGCTACATCATCATACTCAACAATTTGCTTTCTACCTTCGTAGTGCATATTTTCAACTTTTTTCTGAGCTTTTTCAACTGCACGAGTAACCATTTTAGACTCTATATATTCACCATCTTCAACACCAAGTCTTTCCATAATGGATTTAATTTTGTCAGAACCAAAAATTCGGAGTAAAGTATCTTCTAGAGATAAATAGAACTGTGTTTTACCAGCGTCACCTTGACGTCCAGAGCGTCCACGAAGCTGATTATCAATACGACGATTTTCATGTCTCTCAGTACCAACAATATAAAGTCCGCCGAGAGCTCTCACTTCATCATTAACTTTAATATCAACACCACGACCAGCCATATTAGTTGCAATAGTTACAGCACCTTTCTGACCTGCAGATTTAATTATTTCACCCTCTTGTGCGTGATTTTTAGCATTTAAAACAGTATGAGCAATCTTCTCTTTTTTAAGTACTTCATGTAAGGCTTCTGATTTTTCAATAGAAGCAGTACCTATTAAAACTGGTTGACCTGTTTTGGCTAAAGTTTTAATAATCTCAATAACTGCACCAAACTTTTCTTTTTCAGTTTTGTAAATAAGGTCATTTAAGTCCACTCTTCTGATAGGCACATTTGTTGGAATAGAAATAACATCAAGAGAATATATTTGAGTAAATTCTGTAGCTTCTGTCTCAGCTGTTCCAGTCATTCCAGATAATTTATCATACATTCTAAAGTAATTTTGGAAGGTAATATCAGCAAGAGTTTGAGTTTCTTCTTTTACTTCTACATTTTCTTTTGCTTCAAGTGCTTGATGAAGTCCCTCTGAAAAACGACGACCCTCGCTTAGACGACCTGTAAATTCATCCACTATTACTACTTCACCGTCATTTATAACATAATCAACATCTTTTTCAAAAAGATAGTTGGCTTTCAGGGCTTGGTCTAGAGAATGTGGAAGTGATGAATTTTCAGCACTATATAAATTTTCAACTTTAAATAACTCTTCAGCCTTAGTTATACCTTCTTCAGTAATTAAGACTACTTTGTCTTTTTCATCAACAGTAAAGTGTTCATCTTTAACTAATTGTAATGCTATATTATTTGCATCGCTATAATCCTGCATACCTCGATTAGTAGGACCGGATATAATTAATGGTGTTCTAGCTTCATCAATAAGTATAGAATCGACTTCATCAACTATAACAAAATTATGATTTCTTTGAGCCATCTGTCCCCAAGAATAACTCATATTATCTCTTAAATAATCAAATCCGAATTCATTGTTTGTACCATAGGTAATATCTGCATTATATGCTTCTTTTTTCGCTTCTGAGTCCCGCATATCTTCTAAAATTACACCAACAGAGAAACCTAGAAACTCGTAAAGAACGCCCATGTCAGCAGCATCTCTAGAAGCCAAGTAATCATTTACAGTAACTAAATGAACACCCTTTCCAGTCATAGCATTCAAAATAATAGCCAAGGTAGCAACCAGTGTTTTACCTTCTCCAGTTTTCATTTCAGCTATTCGACCTTCATGAAGAACCATTCCACCGATTAACTGAACATCAAAATGCCTCATATTCAGAACTCTTTTGCTGGCCTCTCTTGTAATAGCAAATGAATCTTGCAAAACTTGATCTAAAGTTTTTTCTTCATTTAAAACACTCGTCTTCAAATCAAGAAAAGATGATTTTAATGCATCATCACTTAAAGCTTCATACTTGCTCTCAAGTGCATTTATACTCTCTACTCTTTTAAAATATTTTTTTAATTCACGATCGTTTGATGTACCAAAAATCTTACCCGCCAGCGCTTGTAGCATTCTAAACCTTATATAGACAACTATATAATTTACTATATAGTCCTCAGAGAAATTAGTTTTATTTTATCATACTATATATTATAATACGCATAAATTGTAAAATGATTTCAATTAGAAATAATACTATCTAATATGTAAACGACTGCTTGGATATAATTGTAAAAAAAAGAGGTTTCATGAAATATACTTTCATTATTATGATATTTTTCACCTTAAGTCAGGCATCATTTGATTCAATCAACTCATTTGAATCAGACTTTATTCAAACTGTTACTGACGAGAAAAATAAAACCTTAACTTATAAGGGTCATCTTATTGCACAAAAGCCACAAAATGCTATGTGGAGTTACACAATTCCTGTAATTAAAGATGTATATATTAGTTCTCATAACGTAACCATTGTGGAACCTGCAATTGAACAAGTTATTATAAGAAAAATTGAATCAAACTTTGACTTCTTCAATATGATACGAAATGCAAAAAAGATTAAAGAGAATGTGTATGTGGCTTTATACAAAGAATCTGAATTCACGATAACGAAAAATGGTAAACTTCTAGAATCTATTGCTTACTCAGATGAATTTGATAATAAAGTGAAAATATTGTTTGAAAATCAACAACAAAATAAAATCATTGATGAAGAACTTTTTATACCTAGATTTTCAAGTGATTATGACATTATAAGAGACTAAATTATTTTAATGTAAGGGATGGCTTGCCTAGCAAGTATCCTTGTGAATAGTCTATACCTAGTTCTTTAACCATCTCATAAACTTCAATAGTCTCTACATGCTCAGCAATTGTCTTAATTGAACTTTTTTTAGCAAAATCAACTATACTTTGTACAATTATTTTATACGGGTTGTCTTTAGTGAGTTCTTTTATAAAGGATCCATCTATTTTTATACAATCTGCTTTCAAATCAAACATTCTGCTATATGCAGACTTGTCAGTACCAAAGTCATCTATAATAACGTGAAAACCACTATCTTTTAGTTCTAATATTTGCTTATCAATTGAAGTAGTTTTAGAAATAATAACATCTTCAACAATCTCTAAATAAATTCTATCTGAAGATATATTATATCTTTCACACTTATAGTTTAAAAATTTCAATAAATACTCTTCATGTAAATCATACATACTAATGTTTAATGAAAAATTGTAATCATTATCTGTAAAAAGTTTAAAAGTCTTATCTATTACTGTTCTTGTTATTTGAGTAATTAAACCAGAAAGCTTTGCACTTCCTATAAACTTGCTTGCATCGACCAGATTATTGTTATCATCTTTTAGTCTGCATAATACTTCATAATGCTTAGTATTTGGATTATTATGATTAATAATAGGTTGGTAATAAGTAAATACTTTGTCTTCTTCGAATGCTTTTTTAAGGACTTTAATCCAATAAAGGTTTTCTCTTTGCTCTTTCATATAATCTGATTGAGAATTAAAAATAATAACTTGGTCACCACCGAAATACCGTGCTTCTTTTGATGCAGATTTTCCATTTACGAAAAGAACTTTACCAGCGCCTTTGTCAATACCAATAGAAAATGATATATAATGAGACAGATCGTCAAATTCTAAAGCAGCTTCTTTAAAAAGTGCTTGCATCTGTGTAGCCAAGAGTGTGTCTTGATTTTCTGATGGTTCATCCAATAAAATAACAAATTCATCTGCTGTTATGTGAAATAACTCTGCATTATTTGGCAAAAATTTCTTCAATCTTGCAGAACATTCTTTTAGCAGCTTATTTGCTTTACCCATCCCATAAACAGTATTTACAAAATCAAAATGATCAATATTTATGTAAAGTAATGACTGCGCTGTTCCATTTAAAGCTGTCTGGAGTGCATATCTGCTTGGCAGCCTGGTTAACTCATATATATTTTTATTTATATATATATTATCTTCAAAAGTCTTTATTTTTTCATTCAACTTTTTTTCGTTTAGCATAAAGCGACCTATTCTCTTTCTTTCGTAGAGTAAATCACTGTTTAACTTCTCAACTTCTTGCTCAGTAAAGCTTCTGTCATTTTGCAGCATAGAAGCTATATGTAAAATTTCATTTAATAAAAAAGCCGTGTTAAATGGTTTAGAAATTACAGAATTCACACCTAGTTTATAGATTTGTAATATTTGTGTATTTTCTAAACCTTTTGTTGTCACAATAATTTTTTGATATTTATTTACTGATTTGATATTTGTTATTAATTGAGAGATAGTCATAACAGAAGAAGAAGAGTCGACAACAATTAAGTCATAGGTGTTTAACTTTACAAAGCCAATACCTGTAGTTGCATCACTGGCATCATCTACTCTAAAAAATACTTTCTCAAAAGCAGCAGTATAACGCTTGCAAATTTCCTGATCTTCATCTATATATAATAATGATAAGTTTTTTGTAAAAGGGATAAGTTCTTTCAGTTCAGCCATAACTACTCCTAATTATTAATAGATTTAACTATTTTATCATATTAGTACTAATAGTAAATATTATATTGAGAAGTGTAAAATTAAGAATATTAGAAGAAATTTGCAAAATGGAATTAAATTCCATTTTGCGTTATTATTGAAAGTCAGATCAAAAAGAATTTAGTTCTTTTTAGCACTGCTTTTTAAAGCTTGTAATCTTTGATAAGGTTGAAGTTAAGATATTTATAAATCTCGCTTTCTTTACCCACAATTTTTTTGGTTTTGTCTAAGTATTCTTCCTTAGTTGGAAGACGTCCAAGCATAGCACAAACTGCTGCAAGTTCTGCAGAACCTAGATAAACTTGAGCATCTTTACCTAAACGGTTATCAAAGTTACGAGTTGATGTTGAGAATACAGTCGCACCATCAGCAACACGCGCTTGATTACCCATACATAAAGAACAACCAGGAATTTCTGTACGAGCACCAGCAGCACCAAAGACTCCATAATAACCATCATCTGTAAGTTGCTTTTCATCCATTTTAGTTGGAGGGCATACCCATAATCTAGTTGGAACAATACCCTCACCTCTTAAAACTTCACCTAGTGCACGGTAGTGACCAATATTTGTCATACATGAACCAACAAATACTTCATCAATCTTGTGAGGACGATCTGATGCTAAAATCTCACTAAGAGTTGCAACATCATCCGGA
>JAGXIA010000090.1 GCA_024635885.1 Helicobacteraceae bacterium
CCAAACTCTATCGGGTCCATATCCACCTCTGCCAGGTCAACTTTACATGCTGAGATAGCTTTAATCAAATCTGTACTTTTGTCTGAACGCAGAAGAATCTCAAAGCGGTACTTGTTTGCAACTCTTTCAATGCCACATTTACCAAAACCTACAATTTCCACATGCCCAAATCTTTTTAAAGACTCCTGCATTTTCAGCATCTGTTCTTTAGCTTTTAAACCATTTTTATGAGAAAATAAAACCCGGCAAAGTTTTTTATACGGCGGATACAACTCTTCTCTATAAGTTTTTTCTTCTTCTAAAAATGCTTCATAGTTGTCAACATAAGCACTAAAAAACTCTTCATTGAAACTTTGAACCAAAACCTTGGCACTTTTCTTTCTACCGCTTCTTCCAGCCACTTGAATTAAAGACGATAGTGCCTTTTCTCTGGCTCTGTAATCACCCATATTAAGCATATTGTCCATGCCTAGAACAACTGCTAAGGTGACCCCGTGATAATCATGCCCTTTACTTAGCATCTGCGTTCCGACGAGAATATCTGTCTCTTTATCGTTAAATCTCTTGAGTGCTTTTTTTAGTTTGTTTTGAGTGGTAATGATATCTCTGTCAAACTGTTCTACTTTTGTCTTTGGAAACTCTTCGCCAATATTTTTAACAGCCTCAGCAGTTCCAAGACGAGAGCTAGTTAAGTTACCGCTTCCGCACTCACAGCATACTTGAGGAATAGCCTGCGTAAAGTTACAGTAATGACACTTCAGAGCACGCGAATGTTGATGAATGCTCATCCCAATGCTGCAAAACACACACTCGTAAGTATGACCGCAATCTTGACAGATAAGATACTTAAAATTTGCACGGGTTGGAAGAAAAACTATGCTTTGCTCTTTTGCGTCAACAGTCTCTTTTAGTGTGTTTAAAATAAGCGGAGAGAGCGTTTCTATGGAGCGCTCATACACAAACTTCTTGTCCGAAGAAAAATGCCCGCCTTTAAGTCTGGCATGTGGAAACTTCACATAAGAGTTAAGGGAGGGCGTCGCACTTCCTAAGACTACCGGCACATTATAAAGCTTACCCATATAAATTGCTATGTCTCGGGCGTTGTAGCGTGGTCTTGAAGATGATTTATAGCTATCGTCATGCTCCTCATCTACCACAATCAGACCTAAGTTTTCAATAGGTAAAAAAAGAGCAGACCTTGGACCGGCTATAATATAAGCCGTTCCATCATAAATCTTTTCTAAGGCTTTTCTTTTTTGCAGAGGTGTGAGTTTTGAGTGCCACATTACAACTGCCTCGCCGAAATGCTCTTTAAGTCTTGTCTCCATTTGTGGTGTCAAAGAAATTTCCGGCATCAAAAATATAGAGCGATTTCCACATGCCATCATCTGCTCGAAATATTTCATGTATATTTCTGTTTTTCCACTGCCTGTATCGCCGAAGAGAAGTGATATTTTATGTTGTTGTAGAGATTGTAAGGCTTTTTCTTGTTTTGTTGATAATTTTATAGTACTAGGAAACGATGCTTTAGCTTCGCTAGAATATTCAGGCGAAGATAAAGCATCGCTTCCAAATGGAGTCATCAACCCAAGCGCTTCACCTAGAGAACAAACATAATAAGTAGAAATAAAGCGAGCCAATTCTATCTGCTTTGGCGAATAAAAAAACTCTGAGACTTCTAAAATCTCACTAGTTTTAAACTCAGGTTCTTGGGTTTTGGAAATTACAATACCTTTTGAATTTTTATTTCTTAAAACTATATCTACTATAGTTCCTGTTTTAATCTCTGTGTTGAAGTGGTAAGTGAGGGAAGATAAAGGTGAAGAGAGGATTGCTAGTTCATAAAAATACACTGCAATCCTCTGGAATATTAGTTTACTAGATTACTACAAATAGCAGGAGGTGTTGTTGTATTTAAATCAAATTTTCCTGTGCTATCATCATAAGTGAAATCACAATCTTGTGAACCGACTTTATATGTATAGTGTATAAAAGGAGCTACAGCATCCGTTGTACTCCAGTGTCCATCTGTAGTACCTTTCGTAATACCATACATAAGTAACTCACTTCCAGCTGTACCATTACCATCAAAAAGTGTGGTCGTTGCACTGCTCAAACTATTTATATAAGCAGAATCACCTTTTATAAGCCTGCTTTGTCTTTCAGTAACAATAGCAGAACGTATAGAAGCAATATCCGCTCGACCTTTAGATATCTGGGCATCAGTTCTAGTTGCTGCAAACTTAGGAATAGCGACTGCCGCTAATATTCCTAAAATAACAATAACAAATACTAGCTCAATCATTGTAAAAGCTTTTTTATTTTTTTTCATTGAAAATTCCTTAAATTAATAATACATCATTCGTTTGATATATTAGCATGATTTAGATTATTTAAGTTTGAAGTTTGTGATTTTAAAGAGAGAAGAGTTTGTTGATATGTATTCCCACGTAAAACGTGGGAACGGAAAGATTTAGTTTTAATAAACTACGCTAGAGCCACCAAATACTTTTGTGCCATTAAGATCCCTATCACTAGCCATAGTATGAGCTGTCTTACAAAATACTTGTCCGCCAGTAGTTCCAACAGTAATATTACCATCACCATTATCAGTTATTGTAAAACATTGTAATTGCTTACAAGCAGATGATAAATTAACATCAGTAATATTGCCCTCACCAGTATACATACCAGCTAAATCTGAAATACATGTAGCTAAATTTGAAACATCTGTTGAAGTTTTTGCATCATCACGAGTAGCAGCAAGCTTTGGAATGGCAACAGCTGCCAAAATACCTAAAATAACGATAACAAAGATCAATTCGATCATAGTAAAACCAGCTCTTTTCATAAAGAACTCCTTGAGTTAAAAAATACGAGTTACTCTAGTAACCTTGCAAGCATTATGCAGTAGATAATGTTAAGTCTTGCTTAAATAATATATATAGTTATATAAGTGTTTATTATCTCAAAAACTACACAAATAAAATAAATATAATTGGAACTAAACTTGCTTATAATATTTTAATTAAAAAAGGAGTTCAGATGAGCATTCAAATATCAGCTACACATAGTTTAATTAAAGATGCTCTTGACTACAGAGCAGCGCGTCAAGATATGATTTCATCTAACATTGCAAATGCTGACACTCCTTTTTATAGACCAAGAGACATAAGCTTTGAAGAGACCCTTCGTGCTAAAAAAGAAGAAATCTTCGGTGAGAGTAACACGAAGTTAGAACTTGCCAATACAAATGGTTCACATATTCCTCTTAATAATAAGAAAGGCAGTTACAAGCCTACTCTTTTTTACAGAGACGGACACATGGCAAGAAATGATGGCAATAGCGTTGATATAGATGTAGAGACTACAGAGATGAGTAAAAACTCCCTTATGTTTAACGCTCTTATTCAAGCAAATAAAAAAGATGCAATGATTTTTAAAAGCGTAATTGACGCTTCATCGAAGTTACAGTAAGGAGAGTCTGATGAGTAATTTTTTAAACAGTTTTGACATAAGCGGTTACGGTTTATCTGCGCAGAGAGTTCGTGTAAATACGATTTCCAGTAACATTGCTAATGCACAGACTACAAGAACAGCAGAAGGCGGACCGTATAGACGCCAAGAGGTAGTTTTTAAAGCTATCAACTTTAATGAGGAGTTCAACAAAGCGTTGGGTGGCTCAACAAACAGTGCAAAATACCAAGACCCTTTGAGCGAAGGCTCGTTTGGCAAAAAAGTTAATCCTGCTATAATGAGTGTAATAGTTGACAAAATATCACGTGATGACAGTGAACCAAAGATGAAGTTTGACCCACAACACCCAGATGCAGATGCAAACGGTTATGTTGCGTACCCAAATATTAATCCTGTCATCGAAATGGCCGATTTAGTTGAAGCGACACGTTCTTATCAGGCAAATGTTGCTGCATTTGAGAGCGCAAAAAGTATGGCTAACAGTGCCATTTCACTGTTACAATAAAACGGGGGTTGAGTTATGAGTAATATTAGCGGAATTTCAGGCGCATCGACTGCCGAATTATTAAAACAAAAAGATAAAATTGAAAAAGCCAGTGGTGGTGGTGATGCCTTTGCTAAGCACTTAACATCTGCTCTGAATGAAGTCAATGAACTCCAAGTAGATAGTGAGAAAGCTATCGGAGACTTGGCAACTGGGCAGGTTACAGACCTTCATCAGGCGGCTCTTGCGATTAATAAAGCAGAAGTAAGTATGAAACTTATGCTTGAAATAAGAAATAAAGCACTCAGTGCTTATAAAGAATTAGGTAGAACACAGCTATAATAGTCCTCAAATGTTAAACCAGAACAAAAGCAAAAAAATACTCCTTCTTTATGCCCTAATTGCTTTAGGGTTTTTTATATTTTTAAGTGTAATGCTTCTTACAGTAGTAAAATATCGTGATCTTCCTTCACTGTATACTGAGGAGAGCTCAAAGGCCGAGAGAGGAAACATCATCAGTGCCGATGGGTTTCATATTGCAACCACTAAGAAACTCTACAAAGCTGTTGTAAATACTTATTATATAGATCCACAAAAAAAAGAACTTTTTATACAACTTTTCAGTATTTACTCAGGAATAAGTGCAAGTGAGATTAAAGATAAACTAAGCCAAAGAAATGGGGTAGTAGTTCTAAGCTACGACATTGCGGAAAAACAAGCTCAATATTTAAAAAGACTTGCATTTGAGCTTAGAAGATTCGATGTATTTATAGCTAGAGAAAATAAAAGAACCGGGCAAAGAACACTGCATGGACTGAGTATTATAGAGAGTGGAGAGAGTAGAGAATATCCTTATGGAAATCTATTGACCCCTATTATTGGTTACCCGCACAAAATTGAAGATGATGGCTACACACGAATCAAGGGTGTAAAAGGCTTAGAAAAAAGATTTGATTTAGAGTTGTCCTCAAGGCAGGATGCCAGTAGCAAAGGTCCTCGTGACGTCAATAATTACATCATCTTAAATAAAGAGAGTTTTACAAAACCTGCCATAAACGGCTTGGACATTAAACTTAATATTCCTGTTGCTCTGCAAATAAAAATAGAAAAGATGTGTGATGCCATGAAAGTCGAGCTCGAAGCCAAAGAAGTAATGGTAGCCATTATGGATTCTAATAATGGCAAGGTTTTAACGCTTGCTAGCTCCAACAGATACTTTCCAAAAGATATTAAAACGAGCGATTATTCTTCTCTTAACAGTGGAATGACTGAGTATAGTTTTGAGCCTGGAAGTGTAATTAAAACACTTACTTTTTCTCTTCTTTTAGATAAAGACTTAGTTAATCCCTATGATTTGGTAAATGGACATAATGGTAGATTTAAGATTGGAAGAAAAGTCATAACAGATGAGCATAACTTTGATTGGCTCAGTGCTGAGAATGTAATAGTTCACTCTTCAAACATAGGAATGGCACAATTAGCGCAAAGATTGTCTGGATATGAATTTAATCAAGGTCTAATAAGATTTGGTTTGTCACAAAAATCTACGCGTGATTTAATATATGAAAAAAAAGGGTCTGTCCCAAGTGCCACAAGACTTGAAAATGAGATCTATAAGGCAACTTCTTCTTATGGTTATGGAATGAAAGTGAATCTTATGCAACTCATACGTGCTTACAGTGCTTTTAACAATAACGGTCGAATAGTCTACCCTAAAATAGTGCATAGTTTCATTGACGAATACAAACGCGAAATTCTAATTCCAAGTGAAGAGCAGGTACAGGTTATAAAAAGTTCTACAGCTGCGAGAGTAAAAAATATTCTCATAAAAACTGTCAACAAAGGTACGGGAGTTAATGCTATAACGGAAGGTTTAGAGGTAGGCGGTAAAACCGGAACTGCCCATATGGTTGAAAAAGGAAGATATGTAAACCGCTACAACACAACATTTGTGGGGTTTGCAAATGATGCAAGTCATACCTATACGATGGGAGTAGTTGTCAGAGAACCCCAAAAAAGTCAATTTGCTTCTCAAACAGCCGTTAGCGTATTTAAAAAAGCGGTAGATATTCTGCTTGAAGAGAGTTACTTAACTCTCTTAGAGCCAAATGTTGTCCAGTAGCCTCGTTTCTCCCACTTTAGCCTCGACTAAAATAACAGTGTTGCCTATTTCCACATGCCGCACTAGTTCAAAGTCTCGATTTAATATTTCGACATAAGATATTTCCAAGGGCGTTAAGATTTCTCTCATCTTAGTAATTATTGTATTTGTATCTAAGATTTTTTGACTAATCATTTTACCTGCCTGATAAAGCGAAGCCGGGATTTTCAATGCTTCTTTTCTCTCTTGTTGACTCAGGTAAATATTTCTACTGCTCATTGCAAGTCCGTCGCTTTCTCTGGCTGTATCTACAGGTACTATATTTACACTCATAAACATTTGCTTAACCATCAAAGAGATTAAATTTAACTGCTGTGCGTCTTTTTTTCCAAAATAAGCGTTTGTAGGATTAACTATGTTAAAGAGCTTCATTACAACAGTCAATACCCCATTAAAATGAGAAGGTCTGCTTGCTCCCTCAAGTACAAAACCTCTGATTTTTGGTGCCAAGAGACCTACTTCATCTTCAGTATACATATCTTTGGCATGTGGAAAAAAAAGAACATCTACGCCACTCAATTTGCATATCTGCTTATCGGCTTCATCTTTTTTTGGGTACTTCTCTAAGTCTTCGCCTTTTAAAAATTGAGTCGGATTTAAAAATATAGAGACAACAACTATTTCATTTTCTTTGCGTGCTTTTTTTATCAGTGAAATATGCCCTTCATGCAAAGCACCCATAGTTGGTACAAATCCTATACTTTGCTGAGAATTTTGTAAATACTCTTTTAACTCTTTTGGAGTTGAAATAATCTTCATTTTAAGCCTCTATTTAATATAATCGCAATTATACACTAATGGATTGACTTTATGGATGATTACGAATATACAGAACTATTAAAAAATATAGAAATAAAAATTAACAATATTGCAGGCGTAGTTGAGCCCGAAAAAATACAAAGCAGACTACTTGAAATAAAAGAGTTGGAAAATGATCAAGATTTTTGGAACGATGCTTCCTTTGCTGCAGTAATACAAAAGGAAAAAACGCAACTCCAAAGAAAGCTAGATAAATTTTATGTTGCTAACGATGCACTAAATGATGCTTTAGAGCTTCATGACATGTCCAAAGAGGAAAAGGATGAAGAATCACTTGGCGCTCTCTATGATGATGCTGGCGCACTTGAAAAGCTTATAAGAGATATGGAGATAGAAGTTCTGCTCAGTGGTGAAAATGATGCAAACAATGCGATTCTTTCCATTCACCCGGGAGCTGGCGGAACTGAGAGTCAGGACTGGGCAGAGATGCTTTTAAGAATGTATAAACGCTGGGCTGAAAGACACCACTTTAAAGTTGAAGTTCTTGATTATCAAAATGGAGAAGAAGCAGGTATCAAAGATGTCTCAATTATGATAAAAGGTGAAAATGCCTATGGTTACCTTAAAGTAGAAAACGGTATTCACCGTCTTGTTAGAATTTCACCTTTTGATTCTAACGCCAAAAGACACACCTCTTTTAGTTCGGTTATGGTCTCACCTGAAATTGATGATGATATTAATATCGTAATTGATGATAAAGATATTCGTGTTGACACATATAGATCAAGCGGAGCGGGTGGTCAGCATGTTAATAAAACAGAATCTGCAATACGCTTAACGCATATAGCAACAAATGTTATAGTTCAGTGTCAAAATGACAGAAGTCAGCATAAGAATAAAGCTACTGCTATGAAAATGTTAAGGTCACGACTATATGAATTAGAGCTAGAAGCTCAAAAAGCCGAGAAAGACGGCGTAACAAAAAGTGAGATTGGATGGGGGCATCAAATCCGTTCTTATGTGATGCAGCCCTATCAACAGGTAAAAGACTCCAGAAGTAATGAGACCTATTCAAATATTAGTGCAATACTCGATGGCGATATTGATAAGATGATAGAGGGAGTTTTAATAGCCCAGAATAAATCCTGATAATTAAGATTCAGGTTCTTCTTCTTTTTTTATAAAGCTATAACCCACAAAACCAACTCCTAAAACCATAGACAGAATCGTTAAATACTTCATCTGTTTTTCTTGATTGTTTTTGAGTTCTTCTAAATATTCTGAAGAACTCTGTTTTGCTGATTTTGAACTACTGCTTTGACCTGCAACACTCGCTTCCATTCTGGCGACATTGGCAGCTGCTATTTCAACTTCTGAAAAGCCCTCTTTTGGTGTTACCCAAAAATGTACTATAAAACCAAGCACTACCATTAAGCCACCGAGGGTTCTTAATATAACTGTTTTATGTTTTAAAAAAAATTCCAAAATATTCCTTTTACTCAAGATTTAATTTGAATTATGTCAAACTTCGAGTATGAATCTACTTAAAGAATTTGCCTTAAATGATAAATGTTCTTATCTAAAAGATAAAGAACAGACAACTCACTACAAAATAATTGATAATTGTGATGCTTCCCACTGCCAAGAATTAATTGAACGCGGTTACAGACGTTTTGGTAAAATGTATTTTAGACCTATATGTTCCACATGCCAAGAGTGCCAAAGTATTAAAATTGATGTAGCTAGTTTTGAATTCTCAAAATCACAAAGAAGAGTTATTAAAAAGGGTGAAAAGTTAAAAAGTTATATTCAGGTACCAACACTGACTCAAGAACATCTAACTCTATTTAATAAATACCATTTATACATGAAAGATAAAAAAGAGTGGGAGTTTCAAGAAACAACTGCCCAACACTATTACAACTCATTTGTAAATGGACATAGTAACTTTGGATATGAAGTTTTGTATTTTGATGGGGATAAACTTATTGGTGTTGACTTAATAGATATCCTTGAAGATGGTATTTCTTCAATTTACTTCTATTATGACCCGGATTATACTCAATTTTCCTTGGGAAAATTGTCTTTATATAATCAAATAAAATTTGCCAAAAAAAGTAATAAAAAGTGGATATATTTGGGTTATTATGTCCAAGAATGCCCTTCCCTGTCCTATAAGGCTCATTACAAACCATATATTACATTAAATGGAAGACCCTCAGAATATGAAGATTTTAACTGGAGTTAGTCTGCTAACTCTTTTATCTGGTTTTTTCTTATCTCTTTTTTCTTTCTGATGACTTCTGCCTCAAGAGATTTTTGAAGAGCATCTTGCTTCTCTTTATCGTTTTTTCTAATTCTTTTTATTTTTGCTTCTTCTAACTCTTTTGAAGTAACTCTAAGCTCACGACGATCTTCTCTCTTTTTTTGTAAGGCTTGATCTTCATCCATATATTCTTGAATGATTCCAGTAGCGTTTATATCATCACTATGTTCAAGGTAATAGTTTATAATATCAGATTTATTTTTCTTCGTATCAATAAGTCCGCTATTCACCATTTGAGAAAACAGTAAATTATCTTCATTGTTCATTGAATACTCAAAGTTATTCTTAACGCTTCTAAGAAAAAAATCATTCATTTTTGCCAGTTCTCTCAATTCTCCTAAATAAGCTTTTTTATCAATATCTTTACTGCCTTTCTCAATTGAAAAACCATCATTTTTGGCTTTATTAACATCAGCAATATACTTATTTATCTTATCTTCAAAAGAAGAAAATTTTTCTATTTGTTTTAATTTTTCTATTTTCTCAGCATTATTATATATTGCATCTCCAAGTGTAGAATAAACTTGAGGATTTTGTGCGATTAAAAATGTTGATAATAGAAATAAAATAATAATTTTTTTCACAATTACACCTATATATTTTTTATTTTTGAAATTATAGCAGATTATAATGATACAATTTCTTATGATTAAGATATTTAAAATAGAACTTCTATATTTCTTTGCAATACTTCTTGTACTTACATTTATTCAACATCCGGATCTATTATCATCACCGTTTGCAAGAGTAACATTAATGCAAAAAAACGAGAACTACTTTCATCCTTTACTATGGACTCTATCGGTTTACACTGTAGTAGGCATTTTTCGATTTATGTATAAATTAATTAGGGCAGTAAAAAATAAATTTGTAAAATAACTCTCTATAATTATCGTAAAAATTGTAATTTAATTGAAAAGTCTTGTAGTTAAATATGAGGATTAAGTACTTCCGCTATGGAAGCACTTAAGTAGTTACCCGTTTCTTTTTTTCTGAATTTCTTCAGATACATTTTTTGGAACTTCTTCGTAATGGTGAAATTCCATAGAGTAAGTAGCTCTACCTTGAGTTGCAGAACGAAGGTCAGTTGAGTAACCAAACATTTCAGCAAGTGGAACAGATGCGTCAACAATTTTGTTACCTGAACGGTCACTCATATTGCTAATTTGACCACGACGACGGTTAAGGTCACCAATAACATCACCCATATAGTCTTCAGGAACTTCAACTTCAACTTTCATCATTGGCTCTAAGATAGCTGGTTTAGCTTTTCTACAAGCTTCTTTAAATCCCATTGAAGCAGCAAGTTTAAATGCCATCTCATTCGAGTCAACATCATGGTATGAACCGTCATAAAGTGTAATATCCATATCTTCCATTGGGTAACCCGCAAGTACACCAGCAGCCATAGACTCTCTACAACCCTTTTCAACAGCAGGAATATACTCTTTCGGAATAGCTCCACCTTTGATATCATTATGAAATACAAAACCTGTACCAGCTTCACCAGGTGCAACTGTAAGATAAACGTGACCAAATGCACCACGTCCACCTGACTGTTTAGCATATTTATATTCTTGTTTAACTGTCTCTTTAATTGTTTCACGGTAAGAAACTTGTGGAGCACCTACTTCAGCATCAACAGAAAATTCTCTTTTCATTCTATCAACAAGAATTTCAAGGTGTAACTCACCCATTCCTGAAATAATAGTTTGACCTGTCTCTTCATCAGTAGCAACTCTAAAAGATGGATCTTCAGCAGCTAGTTTACTAAGTGCGACACCCATTTTTTCTTGGTCGGCTTTAGTTTTTGGTTCAACTGCAACAGAGATAACTGGTTCTGGGAAGTCCATTCTTTCAAGAACAACTTTTTCACCAATAACTAAAGTATCACCAGTTGTAGTCGATTTCAGACCAACAACCGCACCGATTTCACCAGCATAAATTTCTTTAACTTCTTCACGCTTGATAGCATGCATTTTCACAATACGTCCGATTCTCTCTTTTTTGTCTTTAGTAGTATTATGAACGAATGAACCTGCTTCTAGTGAACCACGGTAAACACGAATAAAAGTTAGTACTCCAACAAATGGATCTGTCATTATTTTAAATGCCAAAGCTGCAAAATCACCCTCATTTGTAGATGGAACCGCTACATGAACTTCTTCATCATCCATCATCGAGCCAGTAATCGGGGCACACTCTGTTGGCGAAGGTAAGTATGCAAGAACAGCGTCTAGCAAAGTCTGAATACCTTTGTTTTTAAACGCTGTACCACAAGTCATAGGAACAATTGCCATACCTAGAGTAGCGGCTTTAATAGCTGCTGTAATTTCTGCTTCTGAAATTTCTTCACCCTCTAAGAATTTTTCTGCAAATTCTTCATTACCATCAACTTCAGAAATAGACTCAAGCATTTTTTCTCTATATTCTTCAGCTTTATCTTGTAAATTAGCAGGAATCTTTTCTACATGGTAATTAGAACCCATAGCAGCATCTTTATCCCATACAATTGCATTCATAGTAACAAGGTCTACAACACCGTCAAATTCAGCTTCAGCACCGATTGGAATTTGAATAGGAACCGGATTACCTTTTAGACGGTCACGAATTTGACGCTCAACTTCATAAAAGTCTGCACCAGTTCTGTCCATTTTGTTAACAAAAACAACTGATGGAACTTTATAACGATTTCTTTGTCTCCAAACTGTTTCGGATTGAGGTTGAACACCACCAACAGCACAGAATACTGAAACAGCACCATCAAGAACACGCATAGAACGTTCAACTTCAATAGTGAAGTCAACGTGACCCGGAGTATCGATAATATTTATCTGTACACCTTCCCACTCACAAGTTGTTGCAGCAGAAGTAATTGTAATACCTCTTTCTTGCTCTTGTTCCATCCAGTCCATAGTAGCAGCACCATCATGTACCTCACCTATTTTATGCTCACGCCCTGTATAGAATAAAATTCTTTCTGTTGCAGTTGTTTTACCAGCATCAATATGTGCAGCAATACCGATATTTCTTACGTCTTCTAATTTGTGACTTCTTGCCATGTTTAGTACCTTGTTTAATTAGTTGAGAGATAACCTCTTTTATAAATAAAATTTATTTACTTACAAAAGAGGTGATTCCAAAAATGTTTCCATTCTTGTAAAAAGTTTGTTAACAAACTTGAGCCTTACGCTGAGTAAACCCAGTGTTAACGTAGGTAAGGGAAACTAGTTCCCTTAACCTTAAAAGTATAATATTACCAGCGATAGTGAGCGAATGCTTTATTAGCTTCAGCCATCTTGTAAGTATCTTCTTTTTTCTTGAATGCGTTACCTTTATCTGATGCTGCATCCATTAATTCGTTAGCTAATTTCTCAGCCATTGTTCTTTCGTTTCTCTTGCGAGAAGAGTCAATTAACCATCTAATAGCTAATGAAAGTTGACGTACAGGGCGTACTTCTACTGGAACTTGGTAAGTAGCACCACCAACACGGCGACTTTTCACTTCGATGATTGGTTTCACATTATCAATAGCTTCATTGAATGTGTCTATACCACTTTTTTCACCACGAGAGCTAATGATATCCATTGCACTGTAAATGATTTTTTCTGCTGCAGATTTTTTACCATCATACATAACTTTATTTATAAATTTTGTTAAAACTTTGCTTCCATAAACAGGATCTTGCATAATTTCACGAACGGGAGCTTTTCTTCTTCTCATATAATTATTCCTTCTTCAATTTTTTCAAATTTACTCAAAACTTATAAAAAGTCCTGTGCTAGCTTGAGCATATTTTTTCAATAAATTTCTATTACAGAAATTATTTAACTTTTGGCTTTTTAGTACCATATTTAGAACGTGCAACAGTACGGTTAGCAACACCTGCAGTATCTAATGCACCACGAACGATATGATACTTAACACCAGGTAAATCTTTAATACGACCGCCACGAACTAGAACTATCGAGTGCTCTTGAAGGTTATGACCTTCACCACCGATATAAGATATAACTTCAAAACCTGAAGTCAAACGAACCTTTGCAACTTTTCTTAAAGCCGAGTTAGGTTTTTTTGGTGTAGTCGTATAAACACGAGTACATACACCACGACGCTGTGGACATGAAACTAGAGCTGGTGATTTTGATTTTTTAATCACACGTTTACGCTCATTACGAATCAGTTGATTGATTGTAGGCATACAATTCCTTTTACTTAAATTTCCAGTAGAATTTAACTCCCTAATTGTTTAGAGAATTATAGACACGTGATAGTACACAAACTGTAATTAAAGTTAGCTTATTTTAAGTATGAATTAATATTTATAATTTGTAATGGGAAGTTTTGTAGATTTACTCAGTTGGCATGTGGAAGTTTCCACATGCCAACCCGATTAAGAATTAAAGACTAGTTTGCTTCACTCTTAAACATAATTTCTTGATTTTTATATATACCAGTTCCAACAGGAATAGTACGACCAATAATTACATTTTCTTTTAAATTATTCAAATCATCTACTTTTGCCGATACAGCCGCTTCCGTCAATACTTTCGTAGTATCTTGGAACGAGGCAGCTGATATTATACTATCAGCAGAAACAGCAGCTCTTGTGATACCAACCAAGAACGGTTCTGCAAGGGCAGGACGACCACCTAGACGGATAATTTTTTCATTTTCTTGTGCAAATTTTGCTTTAGAAATTAAATCACCTTGAATAAATTTAGTGTCTCCAGATTGAACAATTTTAATTTGTCTTAGCATTTGAGTAAAGATAACTTCAATATGCTTATCTGCAATATTAACACCTTGAGATCGGTATACTTGCTGTACTTCACTCACTAAGTAATTATAAAGTGCTTTTACACCCATAATACGAAGAAGTTCATGAGATGAAATAATACCACTTGTCAATCTCTCACCAGCATGAACAAAATCACCCGCGCTTACAACAGGAACATGAGATTTATCAACAAAATAATCTTTAATAATTCCATTCTCTGAAGAAACAACAATTCTTATTTTACCACGGAGCATCTTACCAAAACTTACTGTTCCGTCAATCTCTGAGATTAGCGCAGTAGCTTTTGGACGACGACCTTCAAAAAGTTCAGATACACGAGGAAGACCCCCAGTAATATCACTAGATTTTTGAAGTGCTTTAGGTGTTTTGGCAATGATATCAGCAACTTTAACCGTTCCACCATCTGCAACAAACAGAGATGACTTAGGATCTATTTGATATCTTAATAACTCACCATTTTCAGTTGCTAAAACTATTGTTGGTTTATAGTCAGCTGGAATATGGTCATTAATCATTAAACGCGTTTTACCTGTAAGTTCGTCAAACTGCTCTGTTGCAGTAGCACCGATAATAATGTCTTCAAATTTTACTGTACCGTTTGCTTCTGTAATAACAGGATTAGAATATGGATCCCATTCAGCAATAACTACAGACTCATCTGAAGATGGCTTAGCTATAAGTGTAGATACATCAACATTCTCATTATCATCAGCAACAATCACAGAACCACGAGCAATATAATGTCTCACAGCTTCACGATTGTTAGCATCTATAACAGTAGCAAATAGACCTTTTTCAACAACCTCATATCCAGATTTTAGTCCTTCAAATCTTTCTAAGTAATCACCTTTAAGAATGAAGTATTTAACGACACCATTCTCTTTAGCTAAAATCTTTTGTGTAACTGGAGCACCATTGTTTACTAACAGTTCTGATGCATAAGGAATACGACTTGGGACATTCCAACCATCTTTAATTGTTTCAACAATTGATTCATGTTCTTTTACTTCCATTCCACTTTCGTAAGGGAAGTAGTACTTACCTTCAATCTGTCCACCAATACCAGCCAATTCATTTGGTTTAGCAATCTCTATTTTACGAAGAGAATAGCGTACAGTGTCAGTTTTAGAAATAATACTCACAACTACTTCATCATGAATAGTCTGTATGTCAATTTTTCCATCAAATGGTGCTTTTATTTTAGGTTCAACTAATAGTACGGCAGCATTTCTGCGGTTCGCAACTATATTTTTACCATCTTTAGAAGCATAAGTTTTCAGGTTATAGTAACGAATAAAACCTTCTTTTTCAGCTATTACTTGTCTCTCTTGGGCAGTTGAAGAAGCCGTTCCACCAACGTGGAAAGTTCTAAGTGTAAGCTGTGTACCCGGCTCACCAATTGATTGTGCAGCAACAATACCGACAGCTTCACCTGTACGAACTATATGACCAGTTGCAAGATTCACACCATAACATAATGCACAAATTCCATTTTCACTTTTACAAGTTGTAGGAGTTCTGATATGTGCTGTTTTGATTCCAGCTTCTGAAATTGTTTTAGCACTCAATTCATCAAGAAGAGTTCCCTCAGCATAAAGGATCTCATTACTGATAGGATCAATAATATCATCAGATAAAACTCTACCGTTGAGTCTGTCTTCTAAAGACTCAATCAAAGTATTTTGATCACTAATATCTGAAATTTCAATACCCTCGTGAGTATGACAATCATGTTCAACAACTTTAACATTTTGAGCAACATCAACTAGTTTACGAGTTAAGTAACCAGCATTTGCTGTCTTAAGTGCTGTATCGGCAAGACCTTTTCTAGCACCGTGAGTTGAAAGAAAGTACTCAATTACATTCAGACCCTCTTTAAAGTTAGAGATAATCGGAGTTTCAATAATTTCACCACTTGGTTTAGCCATAAGACCACGCATACCAGCTAGCTGACGAATTTGAGCGGCAGAACCACGAGCACCAGAATCAGCCATCATATGAATAGAGTTAAATCCATCTTTATCAGTCTGAACTAAATCCATCATCTGAGTCGCAAGTGTATTATTAGTATCAGTCCAAACATCAATAATTTTGTTGTATCTTTCCTGTTCCGTTAATAGACCAGCTTCATATTGTTTTTGAATTTCAAGTACTCTGTTTTTAGAATCAGCAATTTTAGCCGCTTTTGTTTCAGGAACTATAATATCTGCAATAGATATTGATACTCCTGATTCTGTCGCGTGCTTAAAACCTAAGTCTTTCAAATCATCCAAAAATCTTGCTGTTACACCAATACCACCATGTTTTTGAACATAATCAACAGCTTCGTTAATATACTTTTTCTTCATTACTCTATTCCATATTTCGACAGGAACAAAAGAAGGCAATATATCTTTAAGAAGCATACGTCCAGCAGTTGTATGTATTATACGTCCATCTACACGAGTTCTTATTTTTGCATGTATGTCAAGTGCATCATGCTCTATTGCAATTCTTACTTCATCAACATTTGCGAAAAGTTTATTAGAGCCTTTAACACCATTTTTTTCTAAAGTAATATAATAAATACCAAGTACCATATCCTGAGAAGGTGTCGCTATAGCTTTACCAGATGCAGGAAGTAAAATATTCATTGAGGCTAACATCAATACTTTTGCCTCAGCAATTGCAGCAGAACTTAACGGGATGTGAACAGCCATCTGGTCACCATCGAAGTCAGCGTTAAATGCAGCACAAACCAATGGATGCAATTGTATAGCTTTGCCATCAATTAACTTAGGATGGAATGCTTGAATAGAAAGCTTATGCAGTGTTGGTGCACGGTTAAGAAGTATCGGATAACCATCAACTATCTCTGCAAGACATTCCCAAACTTCATTTGTTTTAGCTTCAATCATATTTTTGGCAGCTTTAACAGTTGTTGCATAGCCTTTATCTTCAAGTTTAGCAATCAAATGTGGCTTAAATAGCTCTAAAGCCATTTTCTTAGGTAAACCACACTGGTCCATACGAAGAGATGGACCAACAACAATTACAGAACGACCAGAAAAGTCAACACGCTTACCAAGTAAGTTTTGACGGAAACGTCCCTGCTTACCTTTAATGATTTCACTTAAAGATTTAAGAGGACGTTTATTAGCCCCTTTTACTGCATTAGCACGACGACCGTTATCAAAAAGAGCATCAACAGACTCTTGAAGCATACGCTTTTCATTTCTTACAATAATTTCCGGGGCTTCTAGTTCAACTAGACGCTTAAGTCTCTGATTACGGTTAATAACACGACGATATAAATCATTTACATCAGAAACTGCGAACTTACCGCCATCTAGTGATACAAGAGGTCTTAAATCAGGTGGAAGAACCGGTAATACTGTAAGCATCATCCATGCAGGATTATTTCCTGAATTTAAAAATGACTCAATTACCTTAAGTCTTTTAGCAATTGTTTTTCGTTTAGCTTCAGAATTTGTTAGTTCAATAGCCTCTTTAAGATTTGTAAACAAATCTACTAAATCTATAGAGTCTAATAAATCACGAACAACTTCTCCACCCATACGAGCTTTAAAGCCTAATTCGCCAAATCTTTGAATTAAAGTACGGTATTGCTCTTCATTTAAAACATCGTATTGTAATACCGGTGTTTTTGCTTCAGCATCATAATAAGCCTCTCCACCTGATTCAACGATGTATGCTTCATAATAAAGTACGCGTTCTAAATCCTTCATTTTAATACCAAGTAAAGTACCAATTCTAGAAGGTAATGAACTAACATACCAGATGTGTGCAACTGGAGTTACAAGTTCAATATGTCCCATACGAATACGACGAACTTTAGTACTTGTTACTTCAACCCCACATTTTTCACAAACCACACCTTTGTAACGCATCTTTTTGTATTTACCACAAAGACATTCATAGTCACGAACAGGACCAAAAATCTTTGCACAAAAAAGACCATCACGTTCTGGCTTAAGTGTACGGTAGTTAATAGTTTCAGGCTTTTTAACTTCGCCATGACTCCAAGACATAACTTTTTCTGGAGAAGCTAAACGAAATTGAATCTGCTTAATATCTTTTGGTCTATTGTCTTCGCTAACTTGTATTGGTACTAATTTACTCATCGTCTTCAACCTCGTCAAATATTTCTACATCAAGAGCCAATGCTTGTAGCTCTTTAGTTAATACAAATAGTGTCTCCGGAATTCCAGATGGTGGAACTAACTCACCTTTTGTAATTGCTTTATATGCACGAACACGCCCATCAACATCGTCTGATTTAATAGTAAGCATCTCTTTAAGAACAGCACTTGCACCATAAGCTTCAAGTGCCCAAACTTCCATTTCTCCAAATCTTTGTCCACCGAATAGTGCTTTACCACCAACCGGTTGTTGCGTTACAAGAGAGTATGGTCCAGTTGAACGAGCATGAATTTTTTCATCAACCAAGTGATGAAGTTTAAGAATATACATATAACCAACATTAACACGCTCTTTTATCTTATCGCCTGTTAAACCGTTGTAAAGTGCTACCTTCCCATCCATATCCATTTTTGCTAATTCAAATAATTTAGCAAATTCAACGGCATTTACACCTTCAAATATTGGAGTTGCAAATCTAACGCCGCCTTTTGCCCAATCTCTAGCATATTTCAAAAATTTCTCATCACTCATTTCACCAATTACTTGGACTGCATTCATCATTCCTGCAACATCAGCTATAGTGATCATTTTTTCTCTTAGATTTTGTATAAAATCTTTTTGTTTTGTTTCAAACTGCTCTAGTATTTGATTACCTAGTTCACGACCTGCCATACCAAGATGCATTTCTAAAACTTGTCCAATATTCATACGTGAAGGTACACCAAGTGGATTAAGACATACATCTACACTTCTTCCATCTTCCATATATGGCATATCAACTTCAGGAACAATTATTGAAACAATACCTTTATTACCATGACGACCGGCCATCTTATCACCAACTTTTAGTTGACGCTTAGTGGCAATATAAATTTTAACATATTTAACAACACCATTTGGCAGAATGTCATCTTTTTCTAAAATAGTAAGTTTTTCTTCGTGTTCATCGCGGAAAACTCTTTTTTGTTTTTGAAAATAATTTTTAGTTTTAGTATATTCAGATTGAATCTCTTCACTAAATGATTTAACAATAGCATTCATTGCAAAACGATTTACTTCAACTAATTCTTTACCATCAATGATATCACCGGCTTTGTACTCAGTTGAACCAATAGTAATATCAGCTATTAAAGCTTCTTTTGTCAAGAGCTTAGTTATTCGCAACATCTCTTCTTTATCTATCATAAGTAGACGATCGTAATGCTCACGTTCCAAATAATCTCTTTCTTCTTTTTCAAGTTCAAGAGCACGTGGGTCTTTGTCATAACCTTTTTTCGTAAAAATCTTAACATCTACGATAACACCTTCCATACTTGGAGGACAGTAAAGTGACTTGTTAATAACATGACCAGCTTTTTCGCCAAAGATTGCTCGTAAAAGTCTTTCTTCTGGAGTTGGTTTAACTTCACCTTTAGGAGAAACTTTACCAACCAATATCATTCCACCAGAAACACTAGTACCAATTTTAACAATACCGCTTTCATCAAGGTGAGCCAACTCATCATCTCTTACGTTTGGAATATCACGAGTAATCTCTTCAACACCATGCTTAAGTTCTCTTGCTTCAACTTCTTTTTCATAAATATGAACAGACGTGAAAGCATCTTTACGAATTAATCTCTCTGAAATTACAATAGCATCTTCAAAGTTGTATCCGTTCCAAGGCATAAATGCAACCATAGCATTAACACCAAGAGCAAGTTCTCCTTGATCCATATTTGGACCATCGGCAATCACTTGATCTTTTTTTATAATATCACCAATATTTACTATCGGCTTTTGTGCAAATGACGTATTTTGATTTGTACGAAGATTTTTTTGTAATGGATAATAATCTATATATATCTCTCCATCTTCATCACCCATAATATAAATATGTCTTCCATCAACTTTTTCTACTACACCAGAACGTTTAGCCTTAACACATTCCCAAGAGTCACGAGCAACAAGTTTTTCAACACCAGTACCAACCATTGGAGCAAGTGGTCTTAAAAGAGGCACTGCTTGACGTTGCATGTTTGAACCCATCAATGCACGGTTAGCATCATCATGTTCCAAGAATGGAATCAATGAAGCTGCAACACCGACAACCATGTGAGATGAAAGGTCTGCATATTCACAGACCTTCGGTTTACGCATTAATATCTCGCCATCTTGTCTAACAGAAATCATATCTTCAATGAATTGTCCGTTTGAATCCACTTTATTAGATGCAGCGGCAATTTGTTTACCTTCTTCTTGAGTAGCTGTTAAATATACTACTTCCTTAGTAACAACACCATCTTTCATCACTTTATATGGAGCTTCAATAAATCCATGCTCATTTACTTTAGAATAAGTAGCAAGAGTATTTATAAGACCAATATTTTGACCCTCTGGAGTCTCAATAGGACAAATACGACCGTAATGAGTCGGATGAACGTCACGCACTTCAAAGCCTGCTCTCTCTTTAACAAGTCCACCTTCACCTAGTGCAGATAAACGACGTTTATGAGTAACTTCAGAGAGTGGATTCGTTTGATCCATAAACTGAGAAAGTTGTCCACCAGAGAAAAATTCCATAATTGTTGATGTAATCATTTTTGAATTGATTAAATCGTGTGGCATTAACTCAGACATCGGGCCACTCATAGTAGCAAGTTTGTCACGAATAGCTTTTTGCATCTTAATAAGACCATTGTGTAACTCGTTACCTAAAAGCTCACCGATTGAACGAATACGACGATTACCTAAGTGATCTCTATCATCAATATGACCTTGACCATTTTTTACTTTAATTACGTATTTAACAGAATTAATAATATCTTCATGAGTCAACACTGTTACATATTCAGGTATATTAAGTCCAAGCTTATGATTCATCTTCATACGACCAACTTTAGTTAGATCATATCTCTCAGGATCAAAGAACAACTGATTAACAAATGCTTTAGCCGCATCTTTAGTTACAGGTTCACCTGGTCTCATTACTTTATAAATACGAATTGCAGAAAGATCATTTTCATCTTCAATCTCTTCTGTTTGTTTAAGTAATTTCAATGAATCTGCGTCAGCATTAAATGCATTAATTATTGAACTATCTACACCTTCAGCTAAATCATTTGCAATATTAAATTCTGTAATGCCTGCTTCAGCCATCTTTTTAAGCTTGACTTCATCAATACGAGTCATAGTATCAAAAAGTATTTCTCCAGTTTCGGGGTCAATAATAGCTTGAGCAAGATAACGGTCAAGTAATACTTCTAATGGATATTCAACAATATCCAGTCCATCATCAATAAACTTTTGTGATTTTTTAGCTGAAAGTCTTTTACCAGAAGCAAGTAATACTTCTCCTTGCATATTAACTAGGTCATAAGTCAATCGTGATGAATAATTACTTGGATCAAATGCCATAGAAAATTTATTATCGAAAATGCTAATTTTTTGGATTGGGTAAAATAATTTTAAAATATCTTGTTTAGAATAGCCCAATGCACGGAACATAATAGTTACAGGAACCTTACGGCGTTTATTAATTCTCATATAAAGAATATCTTTTGGATCATATTCGAAATACAACCAAGAACCACGATCAGGAATAATTTGACCTGTATAGATTAGTTTATTACCTGCAGTTGTAGATTCTTCTTCTTTGAAGATTACACCTGGAGATCTATGAAGCTGATTAACAACAACTCTTTCAACACCATTAATAATAAAAGAAGTTCTCTCAGTCATTAAAGGAATATCACGAACAAATATACTTTGTTCTTTTATATCTTTAACACCAAGCTTTTCTTTAGTATTTTCATCTCTGTCCCATATTACAAGACGAGTCTTCATTCTTAAAGACACAGCGTAAGTAAGACCACGTTCCATACACTCTCTAACTGTGTATTTTGGTCTTCCTACTTCACTTCCTAGATATTCAACAGTTAATCTGTTTTGCACATCATGAATAGGAAAAACTGACTCAAATACATTTTCAATGCCGCTTGAAGCTCTATCTTTGTCATCAAGCATTAAAAAGTTATTGTATGAACTTTGCTGTACTTGTAATAGATTTGGTACTTCAATCTGTTGAGGGGTTTTAGAGAAGTCTACACGAAGACGATTTCCGGAGTATAAAGTGTTTAACATAGGCTACCTCGATAAGTTGTTTGTTAGGGCTTAATCTTATTTGATTAAGAGTATCATATCTAGACGTCTCTAGATAGATTTATAGTATTGTGCTTATAAACGACATAAGGGCACTTTTACAACATGACCTAAATCACATCGTAAAAGCGCCCAGAAAATCAAAAACTACACAGAAAAAAATCTTTTTCTATGTAATTTTTTAAGTGTAGAAATTATTTAATTTCTACAGTTGCACCAGCTTCTTCAAGATCTTTTTTAGCAGCTTCAGCAGTTTCTTTATCAACACCCTCTTTAATTGTAGAAGGTAATGCTTCAGTTGCTTCTTTCGCTTCTTTCAAGCCAAGGCCAGTAAGTGCACGAACAGCTTTAATAACACCAATTTTCTTAGCGCCAGCATCAGTTAAAATAACATTGAATTCAGTTTGTTCAGAAGCAGCTTCGCCACCAGCAGCAGCACCACCAGCCATTGCAACAGGCTGAGCAGATACACCAAATTTTTCTTCAAACTCTTTTACTAATTCAGAAAGTTCTAATACAGAAAGTCCTGAGATAAATTCTAATACGTCTTCTTTAGTTACAGCCATTTCTAGCTCCTTATATATCATTTATTTTGTTAAATTGTTCACTCTTAAAAGAAGTGAAGACTAAGCTTCTTCTTCTAACTTTCTTCTTAAAGCATCGATTCCAACTACCATATTCGTGATTGGAGCCATCCAAGTAGCAGCAAGCATACCAAGAAGTTCTTCACGACCTGGAAGTTTAGCGAACGCTTCAATTTTAGCTATGTCTGCAGGTTCTTTATCTAGATAACCAGCTTTAAGTACAAATTTTTCATTAGTTTTAGCAAAATCAGCAGCTATTTTAGCAGCGCCGATAACATCATCAGACCAAATAAAAATATTTGTATCTTTGATCTCAATACCAGTCATACCAGCATTTTTCAATGCGATAAAAGCTAATGTATTTTTTACAACCTGAACACTTGTGTCCTTTGCTTTAGCAGATTTACGTAACTCTTCAAGTTGACTTACTGTCAAACCTTTATAATCACATATAACAACTGCAGTTGTATTAGCAAATGAAGTAGTTAATTGCTCAATTACTTCAGCTTTTTCAGATTTAAGCATATATTTCTCCTTTCTAGACATAACTTCAAGCGGGGAGGGAAAGGCCAATTAAGCTCACTACCGACTCGGTAGATACCCCTACTATCTTTAGTCCAAATAATTCAGATTTTTATTTCATTAAAAATCTTTACTTAAAGATAATACTATCTTAAAGTAAAAACTTCTATACATAAATTCATCAAGAAAACTTGATGAATTCATTAATTTATTTAATGTCTGCTAATGCCATAACATCAAGTTTTACAGCAGGACTCATAGTTAATGAAAGTGCAGCATTTTTCATATAACGACCCTTAGCAGATGATGGTTTTTGCTTATTTATAGCAGCCACGAAAGAGTTTAAATTTTCTATTATTTTATTTGAATCAAAACTTACTTTACCGATTCCAGCATGAATATTACCTTTTTTATCAACACGGAAAGTAACTTGTCCACCTTTTACATTCTTAACTGCAGTAGCAACATCTGGAGTAACTGTACCAGTTTTAGGGTTAGGCATTAGACCTTTTGGCCCTAAAATACGACCTATTTGTCCAACAAGACCCATACAGTCTGGTGCAGCAACAACAACATCAAAGTTAAAGATACCTTCTTTAATTTGTGCAACTAAATCATCTGTACCAACTATATCAGCACCGGCTGCTTTAGCTTCATCAGCTTTTACACCCTTAGCAAATACTGCAACACGAACTGTTTTACCAGTACCATGTGGTAAAACTACCGCACCACGAACCATTTGGTCAGCATGTCTTGGATCAACATTCAAATTCATTGCTATTTCAACTGTTTCGTCGAATTTTGCACTTTTTAAATCTCTAATAGTTGTGACTGCTTCATCAACACTATATACTTTTGTATTATCGAATTTCTCTACTAATTGTTTATATCTTTTACTCATATTCAAATCTCCTATAAATTCTGCCACATTATTTAAAATCACTGTGGTCGGTGATTGTATTTATAAATACTAGTCTACTACTTCTATACCAATTGAACGAGCTGAACCAGCTATTGTATTAGCTGCATTTTCAATATTATCAGTGTTTAAATCCTGAATTTTTTGATTAACAACTTCCATTAATTGAGCACGAGTGATTTTTCCAACTTTGTTTTTAAGAGGATTATCAGTACCTTTTTTAAGTCCTGCTGCTTTCATTAAAAGTGCAGATGCTGGTGGTTGTTTTGTTATAAAAGAAAAACTTTTGTCACTGTAAACAGTAATTATAACAGGAACTTTGAATCCCATCTGTGCTTTTGTTTTTTCATTGAATGCCTTACAGAATTCCATGATATTTACACCACGTTGTCCTAGTGCTGGTCCAACTGGTGGAGCTGGGTTAGCAGCACCAGCTTGTATTTGTAGCTTTATGTAGCCTGCGACTTTTTTTGCCATTGTATTTCCTTTTTTTTAATTAAATTATTTTTTCTACTTGTGTATATGAAATATCCACAGGTGTCGCTCTACCAAAGATTGAAACATTTAGTTTAAGTGTTCCATGCTCTAAGTCATACTCATCAACCGTTGCAGTAAAGTTTGCAAATGGTCCGTCTACTATACGAACAGTTTCACCACTGTCAAAGAATACCTTTGGCTTAGGTGCGGCACGATTGTTTACACGATCTAAAATTACATTAATATCATGCTCGCTTAATGGAGTAGGTGTATTTGCTTCACCAATAAAACCTGATACTTTTGGTAATGACTGAATTAAATGTTGTACTTCAGTATTTAAATCTATTTTAGCAAACACATAGCCTGAATAAAGAGATCTTTCTGTAATCTTTTTTTTGCCATCTTTCACTTCTATAACGTCTTCAGTTGGAACTATTACTTCTTCAATAAAATCTTGTAATCCCATCTCTTCAATCATATTTAAAATAGCTAAACGAACAACTCTTTCATTTCCGTAGGTTTGAATAGAGTACCATTGATGTGCCATATAAACTCTCCTTAACCTAATATTGCTGACATAACAGATGACATAAGTAAGTCAACTAAAGCCAAAAAAGCAGCTATTACAGCAACTACTATCACTACTGATATGTATGCCTGCTTAACCTGACCCTTAGTTGGAAAGATAACTTTTGTTAATTCTGCTTTTGCATTTTTAATATGTGTATTTAAATTCATTTATTCTTTCCCAAATTACATTGATTATAAATAAAGCTCTAAAGCCGTACTTATAATAAATGGTGGCAGGCGTGGAGAGACTCGAACTCCCAGCACCCGGATTTGGAATCCGGTGCTCTACCATTGGAGCTACACGCCTAAAAAAACTAACCCTAAGGTTAGTTTAAAGTCATATTATAACTTCATTTCTTTGTGAACAGTATGCTCACGACAAAATTTACAATATTTCGTTACTGAAAATTTTTCAGTATGTGTTTTTTTATTTTTGCTAGTGTGATAGTTACGACGAGTACACTTCTCACATCCTAGATGTATTGTTTCACGCATTTCTTAACCTTTTATATGATCAATGATAATTAGCACAAAGGCTAATTATGCAAGAATCTCAGCTACAACACCAGCACCAACAGTTCTTCCACCCTCACGGATTGCGAACTTAGTACCTTTTTCCATAGCGATTGGATGAATTAATTCAACAGTAATACTTACGTTATCACCTGGCATAACCATTTCAGTACCTTCTGGTAAAGTGATTGCACCTGTAACATCTGTTGTACGAACATAGAATTGTGGACGATAGTTTGTGAAGAATGGAGTATGACGACCACCCTCATCTTTACTTAATACATAGATTTCAGCTGAAAACTTAGTATGAGGAGTAATAGTACCTGGCTTACAAAGTACTTGACCACGCTCAACATCATCTTTAGCGATACCACGAACTAGAACACCACAGTTATCACCAGCAAGAGCTTCTGTCATTTCTTTACGGAACATTTCAATACCAGTTACAGTTGTAGCTTGAGTATCTCTGATTCCAACGATTTGAATAGCTTCACCAATTTTAACAGTTCCACGCTCGATACGACCTGTAACAACTGTTCCACGGCCAGAAATTGAAAAAACATCTTCAACAGGCATTAAGAAATCTTTGTCAGTCTCACGAACTGGTTCAGGAATAAACTCATCAACAGTTTTCATTAGTTGTTGAACTTTAGCTGACCATGGCCCAAGATTACCAGTTTTAGCTTCAGCAAGTGCCATTGTTGCAGAACCTGCAGTAATTGGAGTATCATCACCTGGGAAATCATACATATCTAAAAGTTCACGAATTTCCATCTCAACTAGTTCAAGAAGTTCTTCATCGTCAACCATGTCTTCTTTATTCATGAAAACAACCATGGCAGGAACACCAATTTGCTTAGATAAAAGAATATGCTCACGAGTTTGTGGCATTGGGCCATCTGCTGCAGAAACAACTAAAATAGCACCGTCCATTTGAGCAGCACCAGTAATCATGTTCTTAACATAATCCGCGTGACCTGGACAGTCTACGTGTGCATAGTGACGAGCATCTGTTTCGTACTCAACATGTGAAGTAGCGATAGTAATACCACGCTCTCTTTCTTCAGGTGCATTATCGATTGCATCGTAATCCATAAGTGCTGCACCGTTAGTTACTGCTAGTACTGCAGTAATTGCTGCTGTTAATGTTGTCTTACCATGATCTACGTGACCAATAGTACCTATGTTTACATGCGGTTTATTACGCTCAAACTTTTCTTTTGCCATAGTGTCCTCCGACTTTTTTTATGAATTGAAACGGGATTGTACCCAAAAATCATTCAATTATTGCTTAATCATACGAATAAATTAAATATATATACTTGATGGAGCTCACGAGCGGATTTGAACCGCCGACCTCTTCCTTACCAAGGAAGTGCTCTACCCCTGAGCCACGAGAGCATACAGATGTATATATGACAAACAATAATTGAATAATTCTTTTTCTTAATATTAGTAATTGGTGTGTAGATATATATAAATATATATAGTTGTATGAAGTAGATAAAAAATTGTACTTCAGCTTCCAAAATATTCAATGGAGCGGGTGAAGGGACTCGAACCCTCGACCCTCAGCTTGGAAGGCTGACGCTCTAGCCAACTGAGCTACGCCCGCATGTGCCATTGAATGGTGGTGAGAAGAGGAGTCGAACCTCTGAACCCGTAGGGAGCGGATTTACAGTCCGCCGTCGTTGGCCACTTGACTATCTCACCATTTATATTTGGTCTAACACTGTTTCTAATATTCAAATTTCAATGGTGCCGACACGAGGATTTGAACCCCGGGCCTGCTGATTACAAATCAGCTGCTCTAGCCAACTGAGCTATGTCGGCATCGAAATTGAGCCAGAATTATAGTCGATTATATTTTCTATGTCAAGTGTATTTTCTAGAAATTTATAATTTCCCCATCTTTAACTATTTTAGGCTTCCATTTAGCGCAATATTCGCCTATTTCCTTAATTATTTCTTCTATAAATGATGGCTTTATATGATTTATATATAGATTAACATCATCTCTTTTTAAACTTTCAAGCATATATGCAAGTAGTTTAGGTGTTAGGTGCTTACTCTCTTTTGCAAGCAGTTCCATATGTGAAGGAAAGGAACACTCTAATACAATTGATTTTATTGACTTATCATTATTGACAATATTGAGTGTATTCTCTAATGAGTAGGTATCAGCCGTTATTAGAACTGCAGAATTTCCTTTTTTATACACATACCCGCAACTTGCAACTGTATGATCAGTTTTAAAAGCTCTTATTGATTCATTTGCAGATAATGTATATTCTTTATCAAGTTCAATTTCTCTGTAATTTATACACATGCCATTCATATTAGAAAGCGGTATTTTAGAAAAATCGGGCCAAATCAGATCATTTAGAAAATGTTTTTGTATCGCGTGTATAGTTGCTGGAAGTCCACATATATTTATTGTTTTATCGATGGATGCATAATAGTTGTCTATTATGTATGCAATATCAGATATATGATCCAGATGGGAATGTGTTATCCATATGTTTTCAATTTTTGCTGATTCTTCTTCCATAGCTACTAAAAGATTTCCGGCATCTATTACATTTTCTTTGTTCAGATAAAAAGAACTTGTACCAAAGCCTTTGGCTTTTGTTCCATATGCTCCCAAAGCAATTATTTTATTGCCTGTTTCTTCTTCTTTATTTTGGGAATCTATATAATCGTCTTTGAAAGTATCTCTTATTTCAAAAAACTTATCTAAGTTTTCAAAAAACATATCTACAAGAGTAGGATCAAAATGCTCACCCCGTTCTTCTCTAAAAAGTTTCAGTATTTTTTCATCGTCCCAGGCTTTTTTATAAACTCGATCGCTTCCTAGAGCATCAAAAACATCTGCGATTGCCGTTATTCTTCCATATATATGAATATCTTCACCGCTTTTACCCTGAGGGTATCCTTTTCCGTTGTATTTTTCATGATGCTCATAAGCTACTATTGAAGCAGCTTTTAAGAGTGGTCGTTCAGAATTATTTGTCATGTTGTAACCTAATTCAGCATGCGTATCCATTATTTTTCTTTCTTGGTCATTAAATCTGCCCGGCTTATTTAAAATAGCATCAGGGATGGCTACCTTTCCTATGTCATGCATTGGACTTGCTTGTTTTAAGAGTTCTACTTGTTCTTTAGGCAAGCCGTAAGCTGTAGCAAGTATTTTGGAATACTCTGCAACTCTTTTAACATGGTTTCCAGTTTCTTTACTTCTACTTTCAGCAACTGCGCCCATAGTAAAAACTACTTCTCTCTGAGTATCTTCAATCTCTTGGGTTAATTTAGCTGAGGCAAGCGTTTCTGCAGCATATGTACTGGCTAACATTAACCTTTGCATATCTCTGTTATCAAAAACACCTTTTTCATTTCTGCTGTTTATTGCCTGAAAAGCACCGATTATTTCAGCATCACTGTTATACATTGGGATAACCATCATGCTCTTCGTTTTATATCCGGTTATCTTATCTATCTCTGAGTTAAATCTATCATCTTTATATACATCATCAATCATAATTTTTTGAGAGTTTTTTATAGCAGTTCCAACAATTCCGGAATCAATTGGAATTTCTATAGGTTCCATACCATGAGCAACTTTAGTCCAAATCTTCTTCTTGTCATCACTTACAACCCATACAGTACATCTGTCAGCGCGTGTAAGTGCTCGGCCCATGTCAGCAAGAACTATAAGAATTTCATCATGTTTTCTAAGTGACGTTACTTCTGTTAAATATGTAAATATTAATTCTAGTATCTCATTTGCGTCTAAATTTCTGGCATACTTCATCTTTTATACAATCTCCCTTTACTTAGTAGTCATTTTATGAACACCCCAGGGGTGTTTTTCTTTTATAAGTTCTAAAAAATGTTTTGATGGATTATCATCATAATTTTTCACTAGCGCAGTAAACATTATTTGGGCCTGTGTAAAATCACCGCTTATGTAAACTTCTAAGGCTTCATCATAAAGCTTTTTAATCTCTTTAGACTTTTCGTCTGATGGCATCAGTTCATAGAGCAATACAGCTTTATCTTTACCTTTGACTATTACAGGTTCAATTTTTCTATATACAAAATCTTTTGTAAGTTTTGCTACTGTAAATTCCGTTATTAGAATATTTACTCCGTAGTTTTTAGTTAAGCCTTCTACACGTGAGGAGAGGTTAACTCCATCCCCGATTACCGTATAGTTAAACCTTGTCTCTGAGCCCATATTTCCAACAACTACTTCCGCCGTATTCAGCCCTATACCGATTCTAATAGGAGCAATTCCCTCTGCAGCCAGCTGACTATTCAATTTATCTAATCTGGCAATCATTTCCAAGGCTGTATCGCATCCTACATTTGCATGTTCTTTAACATCTACAGGTGCGTTAAAAAATGCCATTACTGCGTCGCCTATATATTTGTCTAACATTCCGCCATGCTCTAATACAGAATTTGTCATTGGGGTGAAATATCTGTTTAAGAGATTAATCAGACTAACCGGATCCATGGATTCAGAGATTGTTGTAAAACCTCTAATATCACTAAAAAGAATCGTTAACTCTTTTTTCTCTCCGCCAAGAGCAAGAGCTTCGGGGTTTTGTATAAGCTGGTCAAGTAAATCTGCTGAGAGGTAACTTGAAAAGGCATCTCTCATAAAACGCCCCCCTTTTTCTTGAATGCTAAACGCAAGTGCTTCAACAGCAGTAATGCTTAGTATAAGAGAAACAAGAGGATAAAACAAATCTATATAAATCATATCTGCAACAAAAAGATATCGTATAAAGGCGTATATCAGCAAATAAACAATTATATTTAAAACTGTTCTGTGTAAAATTTTCTTAAACAGTAAAACCAAAATAAATGGTAAAAACACCATGAATACTATCAAGACTTCGCTAATATGTTTAGGCTCGACTATAAGATGGTTTTCAAGTAAATTTGAAATAAAAGTATAATGAAGTAAGGCTCCGGGGATTGAACCCATAGGAGTGCTTACAACATCGCCGGCACCAACTTCTGTAATGCCCAAAATAACAATTTTACCTTTAAAGAATTCCGCTTTTATTTTTTGCTGTGCAAGATCCAAAAACGAGACTATCTTATACTGCTCAGGTTTGTAAAAATTAAGTCTTATAAAACCTTTGTCATTAATACCGATTAGTTTATCGTTTATTTCCACATGCCGAGCATCCACTCTTTTCACATCACTGTCAAACTTAAGTCTTAAACCTTGAATGGCTAGGGAAGGATATAAAAGATTTTGAAAGTACATAGAAACAGGGTAAAAACGAAGTAAGTGGTCGCTCTGTGAAAGTGTTGAAAAACTTCCGCTAAGACTACAAGATTTTAAAATCGGTAATATATTCATCTCTGCATATGGGGCTGATATGAAAGATGGATTTTTATGCTCTTGAACTTGCGACTGGAGCAAATCCAAAGAAGAATCACTTAATGCCTCAAGCTCTGAATCAGTTATGGTTTGTGTGGAGTTATGTCTAAGAAAAAAGCCGCAGACGCTACTGTTTAAACCAGATATCGATTCGGCCAAGGCATTGTCTTCTTCCTCACTTGTCGGCTCTGAAAAAATCATATCCATTAAAACAACATCAGCCAGAGCTAAACCATCAATCCCTTTTGCTAAAATTTCTCTGTTCCATGGCCATCTGCCATATACGTTAACACTTGGTTCATCAACAGCAACAAAAACCACCTCTTTACTTGGTGTTTTATCTTGAAGTGCAAAATTTATATCATTAAAACGAAAAGAAAAACTTTCAAAGGGTTCAACTTTGTATATCTCTAATACAAGAGTTATCACCAATATAGGTATAAGCAGACCAATGTATAAAAGTTTTTCTTTCATACCTTTTACTTCATTGCATTAATTAATTTTTCAAAACGTTCAAACTCTGCCTCGTCTTCTTTACTCCAGGCATCTTCATTTACTTTTTGACCATTAAATGAAACACGGTTTCCTGCTTCTAAATCAAACTCTTTTGTTGACTCTGCTACAGCATATTTATTTTGTTCATTTTTATACTTTTCAAACTCTGATTGCTGGTCTGAAACATAGTTGTTAAACTCTTCTTGCACTTTTTTTCTATAAAGTTCAAACTCTTCTTTTATGCTTTTTATTCCGATGAGACCTTCTTTGAGTGTAACGGAAGCATTTTCAGTAGCATTGACAACAAAAGTTGTACCCTTAATGCCAATAATAGCAAACGGTGTTTTAATTTTTAAAGAATTTTTTGCATCTCTGGATGTTATTTTATAAAATATCTTCCCATCTTGCTGTTCAATAAAATTATCAGAACTAAAGTGCACACTTGAACTTGCATCTAAAACGACAGATGAACCATCACGCAGTTTTATAAGCACCGAAGCTTTTTTAGCGGTAGTTATCAAATCACCCGCTTTAATTTCAAGCCCAGATACAACTTTACTTTTTTTAATAGAACCCTCATTCTTGACTTTTACGTTCCCTTCTAACTTTTCAACACTTCCAAGAACTGTATTGGCATTGGCGAAGGTAAAAAAAGCCATTAAAACAGATAATAAAAATACTCTCATAATCAACCCCATTTGTATATTTGTGTTGATTATATCATTAATATTGGTACAATTAGATAAAAATTAACTCCGTATTTATAAAAGGGAAATATATGTTAAAAGTACTATTTTCACCATCTGAGGGAAAACAAAGTGGTGGTAATGAGTCAAAAACAGAGTTACTCGGCTCAAATAAAGCAAGAGAAGAAATTTTAAATGAATACAACAACTTAATTAAAAATTCCAGTGAAGAAGAGATATGTAATCTTTTTGGATTTAAAAAGTACAGTGAATGTCAGCCATATATGAACGACATTTTTTCTTCACCTTTGATGGCTTCTATAGAGAGATATAAAGGAGTTGCCTATGATTACCTTGAATATAATTCGCTGGAGAAAAAAGTACAAGAGTATTTAAAAACGAACACCATCATCTTTTCTAACCTTTATGGCCCTATACTTGGCGGTGACGCGATTGCAAACTACAAAGTAAAGCAAGGGAACAATGTAGGAAATTTTATTCCGGACAAATTTTATAAAGACAGATTTACCTACCAACTCGATTTGTATCTTAATAATGATGAGATTTTAGACCTTCGAGCAGGCTATTATGACAAGTTTTATAAAATTACAAAACCATACACTACTCTGAAATTTTTAAAGAATGGAAAAACTGTAAGTCACTGGGCAAAGGCTTATAGAGGCATTGTCTTAAGAGAAGTAGCGAAACATGACATAAACTCTTTAGATGAGTTTATGTCATTGGAAATAGAAGGCTTAAGCGTTGAAGAGATACAAGTTACTAAAAATAAAAGAGAGATTATTTACAATATTGTTTAAGCATCAATGAGTTGATGAGGCCTTATTACATTGTCATCAATCAGAGCTTTAATGAGTTTTTGTTTC
>JAGXIA010000091.1 GCA_024635885.1 Helicobacteraceae bacterium
AACTAAAATTCCAAAATCTTTTCACAAATCACTTAAAAAGTGGAAGGTGAAAAGTGAAAAGAGTGGAAGGCAGTTTGTGAAATCAGTGGAAGGCTAAAAGTGAAAGAGGTGGAAGAATGTTTGTGAAATTTGCATATATTAATCTTGCCATGTGGAATATTGTTTTCTATAAGTGCATCTTTTGCATTTGAAATTAGATTTAATAAAACCTGCTGAAACTCACTCATAAAGCCATAAGCGACAAAATCATCTCCATCAACAGTTATCTCAATAGCATGGCTTTTAAATGCAGCAGACTGTATGTTTATGGTTCCCTTTACTGCTTCTAGAACACTAAATTCATTTTTAATTTTGTCTACTCTGAAAAAATTTCTAAAATCATCTATAGTTTTACTCATAAATTTTATTGTTTGAGTTTGTTTAGCTATAAAATTATCTATAAACTCTTTGTCAATTATGCCATCATCATAATCATCATCTAGGTTTTGTATATTAATGTTTAAAGAGTTTAAAGGTTGTCTCCATTGGTGGGCAATGGCTCCAACCATCTCTCCCATTGCTGCAAGTTTTGCCTGCTCTTGTAAGTATTTGTCTTTTTTAAGGCTCTCTTGTATGCCTTCATTTACTTTTAGTTGCAGAGAGTCATTGAGTTTATTTAATTCATCTTGTAAAATTTTCAGTTTTTTATTATTTTTGGAAAGTATAAAATATCTAAAAAGCAGAAAAAGAATTAAGATGGCTAAGAGAGTTAAGATTGTATAAAATAAATCATAATCAAAACTTCTCTCATTTTTAATAGAAAGCCAGTTGTTTAATATTTTTTGTTTATCACTCTCACTGACTAAAGAGGAGGCTTTGCTTAAAATTGAGAGAAGAGTTAAGTCGTCATTTCTAACACCTATCGCCAGGTCCAATTTTATGTCAAATTTACCATTTATTTTCAAGCTTGTGTAGTATTTTTTCTCAATATAGTATGCAGTGGAGTGAAGTACGTCAATATGACCGTAAACTTTTTCTTCATATACTAAAGACAGCCCTTCATCTGTGTTTGTTACTTCTACAAAGTTTATATTTGGATACTGTTTTTTCAATATTTCTTCAAATGCGTAGCCTTTTACAATACTCAATTTTCGATCTGTTATTGATGAGAACTTATCAATAAATTTTTTATCATTGAGAGTTGCTACAACTAGAGGAAAACTGAAATATGGCTCTGTGAAATTTAGGAATTCTCTTCTACCTTGTGTATCTGCAACAAGTGAAAATATATCACACTTGCGCTGTTTACCTAATTCTAAAGACTCTTGCCATGAAGAAGTCTTTATTACTGTTATTTTTTTGTCTAATATGCTTTCAATAAGTTGAAAGTATTCAGAACTGATACCTATGTATTTACCATCTTTAAAACTCTCAAATGGCATCCAGTCAGGGTCTATGCACATTTTTATTTGTTTGTTTTTTAGATACTTTTGCTCTTTGTTATTAAGATTTAATTCTTGTGATTGCTTCGTAATAATCTTTTTTTTCTTATCAAAGATAAAACCATCTAAAGTATAGTATTTGTTATTTAGTTTCATCTCTATAAAAGTATTTGCTATATTGTTAACAATCTCTTCATTGATTGAGCCTATGTCAAAGACTTCTGGCATCATTAACTTATGTGTTTTATGAGCCTCATATAAAAGTGCTTCTTTAGACTTAGCCTTTGAATATTTATTGTAGATTATATCGACTAACTCCTCTTTGTGCTCAAGTGCGTATTTCCACCCTTTTATTGAAGCATCTCTAAATGCACGCACTCTGTTTGGATGTTCATTTGCATACTTTGAAGATGTTATAAGGTTTTCATCATAAGTGTATATGCCATAGTTCACAGGGTCAATTATGTTATATTTGTAATTTAATTTGTCTAATTCATACAACTCATTAGACAAAAGAGCAGTTGTGATATCTACTTCTTTATTTCTAAAAGCAGTCGTGTTATATGATTGGGGTACAAGTGTAAAATCATTTTCTGATAAATGGAATTTATGAAGGAGTATCGCTAGATTACTATCAATTACATGATGTTTGGCAGCCATTATTTTTTTGTTAATAAAATCCTCTGGCGATCTTATGCCTTCTTGTGCAATAAAAACTAAGGCAGATTTTTTAAAAAAATTCGCCACTAAAACAATCTCTTTGCCTCGCATTTTTGCCAGTATAGCTTTGGATTTTGTTATGCTGAAGGTACTTTTAGATTCTAAAAGCATATCTATGGTCTCTTTTCCTTGAAACTCAAGGAGTTCTACATCAAATCCGGCTTCTTTATAAAAACCCTTTTCTTTTGCAGCTATGTATCCGGCAAATTGAAACTGGTACTTCCACTCTAATGCTAAAGATACTTTTTCTAATTGCTCATTTGAAAAGAGAGCAGATACTAAGAGGAAAAATATAAAAAATATTTTTCTCATTATTGTATGCTTTTAACACAATTTCTACCGCTGTTTTTTGCCTCATAGAGAGCTTTATCTGCTCTTTTAAGCATGGATTCTGTGGTATCACCATCTTTATATTCAGTGAGACCGATGCTTATGGTAACATTTCCGACTGATTTGTGCTCTAAATTTTCTACTATTTTTCTAAATTTTTCTGCAGATAAACTTGCATTCTTTAAATCTGTATTGTTAAAAATAATTACAAACTCTTCTCCACCCCATCTTGCGAAAAAGTCAGAGGCTCTTACATCTTGTTGAACAGTTTCACTTATACTTATAAGTACTTCATCTCCGATTAGATGACCGAAGTTGTCATTAACGAGTTTAAAATGGTCTATGTCCATTAGCGCAATACTTAAGGGCTCTTTATATCTTAGAGTCTTATTGAATTCATACTCAAAGACTTCTTCAAATTTATTTCTATTAGCAATACCAGTCAGACTATCAGTATATGCCTTCTTTGTTGTGGCCTCTTGGTCTTTTTGCATTTTTGTGACATCAGTCAGATTGATTAAAAACTTAGTCTCGCTAATTTTAGATATGTTGACAAGAAAAGATTTTTTCTTCTCATTCTCATCTTTAAATACTACTACTCTTTTTGTATCATCTATATTTTGAATAAAGTCATAAAGAGTCTTTCCTGTGCCTAAGCTTTCTAAAATATTTTGTTTGTTTATTGTACTTTCATTATTATCTACTATATCTAAGACAGAAGTAAATTTTTCATTTAATTCGTCTATACTGGAGACTTTAAAAAGAGTTAAAAAAGATTTACTTGCAAAAGATGCTTTTTGAGAGTCTGTTACAATAGAAAGACTGTTTTCAGAATCTATGATATGCTGAAGTATCTCTTTTTGCTCCATATTTTCTTTTTCCAGAATTACATTCTTTGAAAGTTTTTTAACAATATTTATAAGTGTTTTTTTCTGAACGGGTTTTAAAAGATAACCTTCTACCTGAAGTTCTATAGCTTCTAAAAAATAAGCACTTTCACTATGAGCAGTAGTCAATATAATGTTGGCATCTGGATTTATTTCTTTTATAGCTTTTACCATCTCAAATCCATTCATATTTGGCATGTTTATATCACTTACAACCAAATCTGGAGAATGTAGTTTATATAATTCCAAACCTTCCCTGCCATCACCGGCAGTGTACAGTTCTTTACAAACTCTTGTTAATGATCTGGAATAGCCATCTCTTACGTCATCTTCATCTTCAACATAAAGAATTGTAGCTTCTTTAGCATAGTCGTGCATTTATCAGTTCCTCAGGTCTAATCAAAAATATTTATTCATTTTACAGTATTTTTTTTAATAATGAATTAATGATATAATCATTCAAACTTTATATAGGATAAATATGTCATCTTATGGACTGAATTGGTATGCAAAAGAGCAAGCAAAAGCAGAAGCTTTTTCACCGAGCAAGTTCAGTAGGAACATAGAATACTCAAAGATAAATTTACTCATTAATGCAGATAATTTAGAAGCTTTAAAAATGATGAGAAGAGACTACAGCTCTAAAATAGATCTCATTTATATAGACCCTCCCTACAACACTAAAAATCATAAGTTTATATATAAAGATAAATTTGATTGCCATAGTTCTTGGCTAAACTTTATGTATCCCAGACTTATCTTGGCATGTTCAATGTTAAAAGAAGATGGAGTTATCTTTATTAGTATAGATGACAATGAGGTCGCGCAGTTAAAGCTGGTTTGTGATGAAATTTTTGGCGAGTATAATTTTATGTCTCAATTTGTCTGGCAAAAGAAAAATAAGGCTTCTTTTTTACATGCAAAAGTTGCAAAAATGAATGAGTACATTTTGTGTTATGCTAAAAATATTAAAAAAGCTCCCATGCTTAGTATTGAAAGCTCCGGCGAATATAAACCACACCCTTTAAATTTTAAAAATAACCCTTTGCAAGAGTTGCTGTTTCCTGCACAGAGTGTATGCTTTTCTCATAAGGCTTTTTTTGAAGAGAATAGTTCTACTATAAAGTTGTCTGATATGTCAAATAAAAATGTTGAATTATTTTTACTCGATGATGTAGAGATAAAAAATGGACTCAATACAAAGAGTTTTCGCATGCGTGGACATTGGAGATATTCTCAGAATACTCTTGATAAATTAATAAAAGAAGGGGCAATTCTGAGTGTTGCTAAAACACCGTTTAGAATTAACTATATGAAAAAAGAGACAAAAGCAAAACTGATGAGAAATATGCTCACTAAAGATAGTTATAATATGGCTACTTATGAAGATGCAACATCCTATATAACAGAACTTTTTGGCTTTGAGGCTTTTTCACAACCAAAGCCTGTGGAGCTTATAAAAACACTTATTAAAGCGGCTACTTATAATAAAAAAGATGCACTAATTTTAGACTTTTTTGCAGGAAGCGGTACAACGGCAGAGGCGGTCATGAAACTCAATTTAGAAGACAATGGAGAGAGAAAATTTATTTTAATTCAGTCGAAGGAAAAAACAAATAAAAACTCTGATGCATTTAAAAACAGTTATAAAAATATATACGAGATTATGAAAACAAGAGTGGAACTTTCACAGAAAAAATATAATTTAGAAAACTTTTGTTTTAAAGAGATAGATTTATAAAAAAAAGATTTTATATTAATTTTACACATTACTGCTATACTATATACCTTGAAAATTAATTTAAAAAAGGTTCATAGTAAATGAAAAATCTTTCAATCAGTAACAAAGTCCATATTCCCCTTATTTTATCAATAATAATTGGTTTTATAATTATAATGATAAATTATTTCATATCAGTTTCAGAGATGAAAGAAGATGTTTATACAACTCAAGCGCAAATGCTTAGTTCAGTGTATAATGAATCTATTAATCTAAAGAGAGTATAGGTCTAACAAATGCCATAAATATATCAAAGAATTATGATGTGGTAAAGAAAATAACAGAGAGTTGGCAATTAGCGGTCTTGGTCAAATCTCTAAGGAATTTAAAGAAAATACAAATTATAAAAATATAAAAATTCACATACATGATGCTAATGCTCACAGTTTTTTAAGAGCATGGAAACCAACAAAATTCGGTGATGATTTAAGTTCATTCAGACAAACTGTTGTGAATGTTAAGACAAATAAAAAACCATTAGTAGCCATAGAATTAGGTCGGGCAGGTTTAGTTCTACGAGGGGTAGCACCTATTATAAAAGAGGGTGAGTACCTTGGTTCTGTAGAGTTTATGCAAGGTTTGAATTCTGTTGTTAAAAATGCCAGAAAAATTCATGGTTATGACATGGTAATGGTAATGAAAAATGAATATCTTTCAACTGCTACTGCATTGGCTACGGCACCCAAGGTTGGTGAGTTCACACTAGCCGTTAAGGAAAAGGCAATAAATAAAGATTTTTTTAATGATTTAAAAAATATACAAATTGCCAATACTGCAAACTTTCAGATAACAGACAACTATGTTGTAGTTTCAGTTCCTATAAAAGACTTTTCTCAAAAAGTTGTTGGTTACACGCTTATTGGTAATAAACTTTCCAATGTTGAGAGAGTTGTTGTGAAATCTGAAGACTCTTTAATGAGACAAATATTTATTATGGCACTTGTAGATCTCTTCATTCTATTGTTTATTATGTACATACTTAAAAGAACTGTTACAGCACCTATTATTCACCTCGATAAAGTTGCATCTGAATTAGCGCAAGGTGATGCGGATCTGTCTAAAAGACTTCCTGTGACCTCTGGTGATGAACTGGGTCATGCAAGTGCAAGTTTCAATACTTTCTTAGACAAGGTTGAAGCACTGGCAGTAGAGGCAAAGTCAGAAGCAATCAGAGCCATAGAATCTACACGCGAAGTTGAGAAAAATATGGAAAAGAACAAAATCACCTTAACTCTTGCAGATAGTATGATTAAAGGTTCTATTTCAAATTCAAATAATCTTCATGCCAGTATGGAAGTGAATTTAGAAAATGTAAATGACGTCAATACCCTTAATTCAAAAACTGCTAAAGTAATTAATAGTGTTACTATTTCGACAGATGAAATTATAAATACAATCTCAAACATTACAGAGATGATTAGTGATTCCAGAATTTCTTCAGAGCATTTAACTTCAAATGTGGAAGAGATTTTTAACGTTATTTCTCTTATTAAAGATATTTCAGACCAAACGAATTTACTGGCACTCAATGCTGCCATAGAAGCTGCTCGTGCTGGCGAACATGGACGAGGCTTCGCTGTTGTAGCTGACGAAGTAAGAAAACTTGCAGAGAGAACACAAAAAGCGACAAGTGAAGTTGAAGCGAACATAAGTGTTCTTAAACAAAATTCTACCAGCATGGCTGATAATAGTGAATCTATTGAGAAACATGCGATTTCATCTCAAGAAAAACTAGATGAATTTAAGAATATACTTAATGAACTAGTTACTAATTCAGAAAAAATCACAGAAGACAATACTCAAATCGGTCATGAGCTTTTTGCAAATATGGCAAAGCTTGATCACATGATTTATAAAAATAATGCATATTCAGCAGCACTCGGAGAAAAAGCAGATGTATCACTTGGCAATCATGAAAATTGTATGCTTGGAAAATGGTATGTAAATGAAGGAAAAAAAGAATTTTCCGGTAGTAATTCATATGCTAGTTTGTTAGTACCACACAAAAAAGTTCATGAAAGTGTAGCAAAAGTTATGGCTCTTCTTGAAAAAGACAGCAGTGCAAATAAAGCGGAAATCATTAAGCTATTTAAAGATGCTGAAAATGCTTCTACTGACCTGTTTAGCCATTTAGATAGAATGGTAAGTGAGTAAGGAAGAAAGTCTCTTATGTCTAAAGTATTAATTTTATCAGGTGCCGGCATTAGTGCAGAATCTGGAATTTCTACTTTTAGAGACAGTGACGGACTGTGGGAAAAACATCGCATAGAAGATGTTTGCAGTGCCGGCTGTTTAGAAAATAACGGCGAAGCTACAAAGAAATTTTATGATGCAAGACGGGCTGATATGGCAGATAAAGAGCCAAATCACGCGCACAAAGTAATAGTAGAACTCAAGCACAAATTTCCACATGCCATATCGGTACTTACCCAAAACATTGACAATCTTTTTGAAAAAGCCGGAATGCTTGAAAATGAAATAGTGCATCTGCACGGTTTTTTAACCCAGCTTAGATGTGTGGCATGTGGAAATATTTATGATATTGCTTATAAAGCGCAAGATGAATGTTTTAATGCTCAGTGTCCAAACTGCGGAGGAGGGCTCAGACCCAATATAGTTTTTTTTGGTGAAGCTGCTCCAAAGTACGAAATACTTACTCAAGAGCTTAATACATGTGAACTAATAGTGGTTATCGGCACAAGCGGAAATGTTCTCGATGTCACGTACTTTGCACAACTTACAGATA
>JAGXIA010000092.1 GCA_024635885.1 Helicobacteraceae bacterium
AATACCTTTAGGATTTTTTGCTTTAATCTCTTCTACAGAAGCATGGTAAGGAAGGATTTCACAATAAATTTTGTCTTCGCGAAGTCGACGAGCTATAAGTTGAGTATATTGAGAACCAAAATCTAAAACTATGATACTAACGTTTGTCATATAAGGGACCTTTTAACTTTTTTATTACGGTTTCGGAAGTAATTCCGCTACCTACGCTAACACTTGGTTTCCTTCGACAGGAAGTCCAAGGCATTGATGCGTTTTATATATAATTTAATATAAGATTCGAAAGGATACTATAAAAAAGATTAATGTTTGATTTGGAAGTTTAGGGCGGGCATAAATCTGCGTTCCCAAATTTCACTTGGGAACGATATGATAGAATAAATTAAAATTTAGTAGATGCCTAAAATTTCGAATTGTCCATACCAGATAAGAATTGATACAAAATATCCGACTAGAATTGTCCAAGAATATTTCATATGAGCAGCAAAAGTATAAACTCCAGGTAATTTACCCATTACACCAACACCGGCAGCTGAACCAAAACTAATTAACGAACCGCCGACACCTGCTGTTAAAGTTACAAGCATCCATTGGTCAACTCCCATGTCAGGATTTGCTTTTAATACTGCGCTCATAACAGGAACATTATCTACTATAGCAGAGAGAAAGCCTACGCCAATATTTGCCCCTGTCGGTCCTAAAATATCTGGTTGATAAACAACTGCTGCAAGACCTAACCAGCCTATAAAATAAAGAGCTCCAACTGCAGCCAAAATACCAAAGAAAAAGAGAAGTGTATTATTCTCTATTTTACTCATTGATTCAAAAATATTAAGTGTAGAGTTATATTTTCTTTTCAATCTGTATTGGAAAAGTTTAAGCATAGCAAGACCAAACATCATACCCCACATAGCCGGCATATGTAGCACTTGGTGAGCGACTACAGCAGAAACTATTGTAAATAGACCAAGAAAAACAACAATTATGCCGCCTTGCATAATCTCTGGTTTTTTTTCTGTTGAAACATCAAATTCCGGTTTAGTTTGAGGCACAAATCTACTCAATAAATATGCTGTTACAAAATAGCCGCCTATTGATGCAGGCAATAAGTATAAGAAGTCAACAAAGTGTCCCTTTTCTGCTGTCCATGCCATTAACGTAGTAATATCTCCAAAAGGAGACCACGCACCACCGGCATTGGCTGCTACCACAATATTTATGGCAGCAGGGATAAGAAAACGTTTATTTTCACGTTCAATTGTTATTAAAACAGTTGAGAGAATAAGTGCCGTTGTTAAATTGTCTGCAATTGGTGAGATAAAAAATGCTAAAAATCCAGTCAGCCAAAACAGTTTTCTGTAGTTATAGCCTTTTGAAATCAGATTGTATTTTAGTTTTTCAAATACATTCATATGAATAAGTGTTTCAATGTATGTCATTGCTACAAATAAGAAGAAGAAAATTTCAGCTATTTCTAAAATCAGATGCTCGACTTCTATATTTACAAGATCCATATTTAAGCCATGATATGCATAGTATCCGGCAATCAGAATAAACATAAATGTACCGGCAAACAGGGCAGGTTTTGCCTTGTCTAAATGGTATTTCTCCTCCGTCGCAACGAAGTAGTAAGCTACAACAAAAATTGCAAGAGAAAGTAAGCCTACCCACGTAAAAGTTAAATCAGGGATTGCTTCCATGGAAGCTCCAGCACTTGCGTATGTCAAACTAATGCTAAGCATTAGTATTGTCAATAATTTCATCATTATTGTCCTTTTTTATAAAATGTACCCCAATAGACTCACTTCTAGCAAGGGCCGAATGTACAATCTCTTTTGCTGTAAGTAAACGAAATTTCAGAAGTCTACCAATTTTTTCATTCAAAAGAGCATTAATTTGTTCTAATGCCTTGTTTAAACCGTTTTTTGTTCTCACTATTGAGACATTCTCCCACATTATCTTACGAAGAAGATCTTTTTTAGCCTTATCTTCTTTGTAACTCATAACTTCATCAGTCACCGGAAATTCTATAAATTCTTTTGCAGCCAAAGGATATTTGTCACTTCTCTCTGGCACATGAGGATTAGTTAAAATATCTTCCACTGCTCTTTGGGCAAAAACCAAACCTTCTAAAAGCGAGTTTGAAGCTAACCTGTTTGCCCCATGAACTTTTGTTGATGCGACCTCGCCAATGGCATAAAGACCTTTTACATTAGGAACTCTACCCTTTAAATCGGTTTTAATGCCTCCTATTGCATAATGAAATGCTGGAGAGATCGGAACTCTCTGCCTTGGAACATCAAAGCCTAAAGCCTGCATATTTTTATAAATATTTGGAAATCTGTTTATGAAATAGACATGTTCAAAATTACTCAATGAAAGGTACGTCTGCATGCCTGTTTTTTTAGAATGCTCATATATCGCCTTGCTTACGATATCTCTAGATGCCAGTTCTCCTCTCTCATCATAATCAAATAAAAATCTTCTACCCGATTCATCTTCAATGGTCGCACCTTCACCTCTTAAGGCTTCGGTTAAGAGCATTTTTTGAGCGCTGTTACTGTCAACATATACAGTCGGATGGAACTGTAACATTTCCATTCTCTCTAATTCAATGCCTTTCAAGACACACAGTCCCTGCATATCTGCACTAATACATGGTGCGTTTGTGTGATACTCAAAAAGTGACCCGACTCCTCCACTGGCAATAATGACATGATCTGCATATATATTTCTGCATGCTCTATGGTCTAAGACCGTTACTCCGTAACATTCACCTTCTTTTATAAGTAAATCGACTACTCTAGCATCAGACCAGAGGGCATGTGGATTTTTAGTAAGCAAGAAATGGTGCATATATCTGCCGGTTGCATCTCCTCCGGCATGAAGTATGCGTTCTCTTGAGTGTGCTGCTTCTTTTGTGTAAGCAAGCTTCCCTTCTTTATTTTTATCAAACTCAAATCCGCGTGCTATAAAATCATCAATCACCGCTCTTGAATTTTTACTCAATACATCAACAGCATCATCACAACAAAGTCCGGCACCAGCATCAAGTGTGTCTTTTATATGTGCTGGTACATCTTCTTTATCCACTGCAAGCGCAATACCACCTTGAGCATAGAAGCTGTTACACTTAAAAGTTTCTCTTTTGTTAATAACTAAAACTTTTTTATCTTTAGGTAGGTGAAGAGCTGCATAAAGACCGGCAACTCCAGCACCTATTATTATGACATCATATTTAATACGATTCATTGTTATCACTGCTTGGCTGTTTTATAATAAATTCTACATTGTCATCGCCAGCGGGTGCATCTTCTAAGTAGTATGGAGATTTTTTATACCCACACCCATTTAAACCTAACAAAAACATTGCTATAATTAGCATATGAAAAATGCCAGTCAAATTATTACTTCTATTCAAAATAAACCTCAATTTTCTAAACTCTCCAAATACAAATGTATTAAGAGAATCGAGTCTACATTTATACCTGCCCTACAGAAGATGATAAAGTTCTCATATATAAAAAATGATACTCTTTTCTTTGTTCTTTCTCATCCGGCAGGCAAACAAGAGTTTGATAATAATATACAAAATATTAAAAGTGCTTTAAAGTTCCACATGCCCCAAGAATGTAGAGAAATTTTAATAAATGATATAAAAGCTTTTGTTACACATACACCTGTAAAAAAAGTTATAACAACTCAAAAACAGGATGTTACCTACCCAGAGAGAGCTACAGGTGACTTCAACATCAATATTCACGATGAAAAGCTAAATTCTTTAGTTAAAAGTATACAATCAATTATAAAAAAAATGCAATAATAAAAGCCAAAAATGACTCTTGAACAAACAATAAAACAACTTCCCTCTTCTGCGGGAATATACCAGTATTTTGACAAAGATGGTCATTTACTTTATGTCGGCAAAGCAAAAAATTTGTCCAACAGAGTAAAAAGCTATTTTAATTTTACTCCCAAGCTAAAGGCAAATTCTAATCTTTCGACTCGTACTACAAAGATGATAGAGCAGACTATCAGCATGAGTTATATAGTAGTAAATTCTGAACACGATGCATTAATACTTGAAAATTCACTCATTAAGCAGCTCAATCCAAAATATAATATTTTACTTCGTGATGACAAGACCTACCCGTACATATATATAGATAATTCTCTTGCTTACCCAAGATTTGACATTACGAGAAAAATTATTAAAAGTCCAAATATAACTTATTACGGCCCCTACTCGGTTGGTGCCAGAGATATTTTAGACTCTATTTATGAGACCTGTAAATTAGTTCAAAAAAAGGCTTGTTTAAAGTCCAAAAAGTTATGTCTTTATTATCAAATCGATAAATGCCTTGGTCCTTGTGAATTGAAAGTTCCACATGCCAGATATAATATAGAACTAGATTTGGCGCAAGAGTTGATTCGAAATAAGAGAACACTTATTAATAAACTGACGGAAAAAATGAGTTTTTATGCGCAAGAGATGCGCTTTGAAGAAGCGGGTGAACTTCGAGACAGAATCGAGAGAATAAACCGTTCAGAGATTAAAAGTGACATAGACTTTGCGAGTGATGAGAACTATGATATTTTTGTTTTACACAACTCAGACAATAGAGCAGTCGTTGTTCGAATATTTATGCGAAATGGTAAAATTATTTCCTCTTCACATGACTTTATACAGCTTAATGAAGGGTATGATGAAGATGAATTGTATCAAAGAGTCCTTTTAGACTTCTACGCAAAAGAAAAACCGCCAATTATTGCACCTATTTTAGTGATGAAAAATTTCGAGGGACTAGAGATAATAGAAGAACATCTCAGTACGATTTTTGAAAAAAAAGCTCTCATTAAAGTTCCAATCAGAGGTGATAAAAAGCATTTAATAGACTTAGCTATTTTAAATGCTAAAGAGTTGCTAAAAAGAGATAAAACGAATGATTTAAGCAAACTGTTTGCAGAGATAAAAGAACTTTTATCTCTGCAAAGAACACCAAACAGAGTAGAAGTGTTTGACAATTCCCATATGTCAGGAGTTGCAACTGTTGGAGCTATGATAGTTTATGAAAACTCACAATTCGATAAAAAAAGCTATAGAACCTACCATTTAGAAGCAAAAGACGAATATGCTCAAATGCGAGAGACTTTAACAAGAAGAGTAGAAAGTTTTTCTAAAAATTCTCCTCCTGATTTATGGATAATTGACGGAGGCACTACTCTTTTAAAATTAGCATCTGACATCTTAGAATCTTCAGGTGTATTTATAGATGTTATAGCAATCTCAAAAGAAAAAATTGATGCTAAATCACATCGTGCGAAGGGAAAAGCATACGATATTTTACATACAAAAGATGAAAGTTTTAAATTAAGTCCAAATGACAAAAGACTTCAATGGGCACAAAATTTACGAGATGAAGCCCACAGAAGTGCTATTACATTCCATAAAAAAACAAAACTCAAACTTGACAAAGAATCTAAACTATTGAATTTACAAGGAATATCCCAAGCAAAAATCATAAAACTTCTTAATCACATTGGTACATTTGAAGCATTAAAAGAATTAACTCTTGAAGAAATAGCCTCAATATTGAGTACAAAAGATGCAAAAATTATTAAAAATATTTATAAATAAGTTTCATTTCCAATCATTTATGATATATTTGTGACAATTATAATTATTTCTAAATTGATGAAAGGTTTTAAATGAATAAAGTAACACCTATAAATGAAGAATTTCTTCATGAAGGTAAGATTATCATAAGTCAAACAGATTCTACTGGTGTCATTACATTTGCAAATAGAAGATTTTGTGAAATATCTGGTTATTCAATTGATGAGTTGGTGGGAAGTCCGCACAGCATTATTAGACATCCAGACATGCCAAAAGCTGCATTTGCAAAAATGTGGGACACAATTCAAGGCGGTCAAATCTGGAATGGCTTGGTCAAAAATTTACGTAAAGATGGCTTGTACTATTGGGTCGATACTGAAATTATGCCTATTAAAGATGAGAATAATGAGATCACGGGTTATATAGCGGCCAGAAATGCTGCATCAAGAAAAGATATAAAAGAGAATGAAGAGTTATATCAAAAAATGCTTGAATCAGAAGTATAAGGAAAGTTTATGTTAATCTACAATTATCAAAAAGAATTTTTAGGAATAGATGAAGCTGATTTAAAAGCTCTTGGGTTTAAAAACCTTCTGGAGCTTCGTTCTGAATCAGCTGATTTTGCTGATTTATTTGTTAAAACGCCAGGCTTTGTACACAACTTTAAACACGTTCACTGGATAGATTTTATTGATTGTGCAGAGAGTGCCGAAGACTCAAAAGTGGTTATTAATGCTAAGGCTAAAAACTATAGATGTAATATTAAAATAAGTACTATTTACTTAATCGATAATCCATCTCAAAAAGCATATGCTGTTAATTTAACTAATTTGAGAGAGCTCTCCACTCAGGAAAATGAGCAAATAGCACAAGATGTTATGCTTAAACCTACTCCAAAAGTAACAACAACTAAAACAGCAATATTTGAAAACCAAAATCTAGATGATCTTCCAGAAGAGAGTGCACAAAGTCAAATAATCCCTGAAAATTCAGTTACACCAGACCCTTATGAAGAAGACAATGATACAAGTACAAGAATTGATACTTATGACATTCCCACTACAGTATTAGAACATGTTTCCCAAGAAGAACCTTCTGATGATAAACTATATATAGAAGAAGAAAGTGCTGATGACTTAAAAATAGAAGAGTTTGAAGAAGATTTTACTGATGCGGAGTCTTTTATAGAAAAAGATAACTTCAAACTTGATTTAGACATGGATGATCTTGGTTTAGAAGAAAAAGATCAAGAAGTAGCCAAAGAACCTCTCAAAACAGGAGATACTGACTTTGACAACAGTTATGTTTATGATCCTAAGGTTGCATCAGATGAACTTGGACTGCCAGTTGATTTAATAAAAGAGTTCATTGAAGACTTTATTGCTCAGGCAGACGAATTTAAAGATGGATTATATACTGCTCTCAATAGTCAAGATATTGATAATGTAAAAGTACTCTCACACAAACTAAAAGGTGTGGCCGCTAACTTAAGAGTAGAAGATGCTTTTGAGGTTTTAACAACTGTAAATGTATCTGACAACTTCAATGAAATTAAGAAAAATTTAGATCATTTTTACATCATAATTGCTAAATTGGCAGGTAAGACTGTTCAAGAGGCTCCGGCATCAATGCCAACTGCAACTTTAATCGAAGAGGATGATGATGATTTAGATATCAGTTTTAAAGACGAAATACAAGATAAAACAGATGAAGATGAAGTTGCTATAGAGACAAAGAATAATACAGTTGTTGAAGAAGATCAAGATGAAGATTTAATGATTGAAATGTCAGATTTGGATAACGAAGATGAAGATTTATACATGGATAATACTGCAGAAATAAGCATCGAAGAAGATATTGAATCACCAGATTTAATTGACTTTGACCTTGAGTCTGATGAGAAAGAGCCCGAGCTTTCAGAGATGCCTGAAGAAGATTCATCTGAAGATTTAGAACTGCTTGACTTCGAAGAAAAAGAAGATAATCAAGAAAAAGAATCATTACCAACAGAAACTTTAGCCGACATCACTTATGACAGAGATTCAGTAGCAAATGAAATTGGAATAGATAAGCAAAGCTTTGATATTTTATTTACAGACTATATTGATGAAAGTAAAGAATTATCTCAAGTTATTAGCAGTGCTATTGAACAAGGTGATTCATCAGTATGGAAAAAAGGTGCTATGAAACTCAAAGGGATGAGTGATAATATGAGAGTACATAGCTTTTCAACAGAGTTAGATACCCTAATTGATACTAACGATGCAGATGTAGCTAAAGAAACTATCCACAAAATTAGTTCAATTTTAGTACAAATTTCAAATACATAAGGTTTATAAATGCAGCTAGGATTAAAAAATAGACTTAGACTAATTAGTCTTTTCCCCATACTTGTTCTCTTCGTATTGACAAGTTATTATGTGTATGAATCATATGTGAATTATCAAGCAGCTCAACTGCTCAAAGATAGATTATCTGAAAATAGAGATTTAAACGAGTTAGTCGGTAATATATCTCGTGAAAGAGGTATGACGGTAATGTATCTTGGGAGTGAGTCTCAAAACACTCTGAAATCACTTATGAAACAAAGAAAGATTGTTGACAGTAAATTTCAAACATATCTTCAACACACAAAGAATAACCTTGTATTACATGATCATACACGTGGTGAAATTAATTGTCCAACATGTATAGATATAGAATCTAATGCTATATCTATGTCAAATATACTTGAGCTTAGAAAACTTGTTGATAAAAAAGAAGTAGATTTCAAACAAATTTACGAAACTGTTTATGGAACAGCTCAGCATAATGCTATTTTGCAGCTAGAACAAATAACTAGTAATCAGATGGATCAAACCATTAATGAGCTTTCAGCAGCATATATATCAATGGTTAGAGCAAAAGAGTACACTGCAGCAGAACGTGATTTAATCTCTTATGCAATTGCTCGTTCAACAGCAGTTGAAGAGGAAGAACTCAATAAATGGATCTCACTAATTGGTAAAGCTGATTCAATTAACTACGATACACTTCATGAAAAAGAGCTAGTTGCAAAGTTAAAGGCACTGTTTAAAAGTGAAGACAGTCTGGAACTTTTTGAAGATATCAACAGTGAAAGAACAGCCATTTTGTCAGCTGTGAACACTGGAGAGTTTGAGACAAGCCCAGGAATCTGGTTTGCGATGCTTTCTGAAAAAACAAATTTATTATCAAGCGCAGAAGAGTTACTTTTAACAGCTATGGATACAAGAGCACAAAAAGTACAAGAGAATGCTCTAGAATTTTTGACTATTACTTTAACTGTTTGGCTGGTATCGGTTGTACTTGCAATTTTGGGATTTTTACTCTCTAATGAAATTGCTACAAATATTAGAAATCTTGAAGAAGTACTAAAAAGAGTTGCAGAAGATAATGAAGATATAGATACAGATAAGACAAAAATTGATTTACAAAGTGCTAAAGGTACAGCAGAAGCTTATGATTTACTCGAAAAAATTATTGACAGGACAAAGCGAGATAAAGAATCTGCTCAAGAAGCCAGTGAAGCAAAATCTATGTTTCTTGCAAACATGTCACATGAAATACGTACTCCGTTAAATGGAATTGTTGGCTTTACTGAACTTCTTAAAGATACAGGTCTAAAAGAAGAGCAACATGAATTTGTTGAGATTATTGAAAAAAGTTCTGAAAACCTTTTAGAGATTATAAATAATATTCTTGACCTTTCTAAAATTGAAAGTAATAAACTTGAAATTGAAAATATTATATTTAATCCTATTGATGAATTTGAAAGTGCTGTGGAAGTTTACGCTGTACGTGCCAGTGAAAAACATATAGACCTTGGCTGTTTCATCGACCCAGAGTTAGAACACCCAATAAAAGGTGATCCGACCAAAATTAAAGAAGTAGTTATTAATTTACTTTCCAATGCTGTAAAATTTACTAGCAGCGCTGGAACAATTAACGTTGATATTAGAAAAATCGAATCTCCTCAAGAAGGAAGAACAAGAATTAGATTTGAAATTCAAGATAGCGGAATTGGTGTTACTAGTGAACAGAAATCTAGAATTTTTGAAGCATTTTCTCAAGCAGATACATCTATTACCCGTAAATATGGTGGTACAGGTCTTGGTTTAACAATTTCAAGTAGATTTATTGAGCTTATGGGAGGTCAACTTGACCTTCATAGTGAACCTGGTGATGGGACGACATTCTTCTTTACACTAGATTTTGAAGAAGTTGAAACACTCAATGAAAGTGCAGAAGACAGCTACTCAAACCTAAATGCTTTAGTATTAGCTTCAGCTCATAAAACAAAGAGACAAGAGACTTACCTTCATGAGTATTTAGACTTTTTCGGTGTAAGTTACACTCTATTTAAAGATTTTGAAGAACTTGAAACTCTGCAACGTCAAGTTAACTATGACTTACTATTCATTGACTATGATTACACAACAGAAGATATGCTTCCTAAATTTGAAAAGTTGCCTCAAGCCTTAATTCTTTTGACGAAATCATATTATATGAAAAAAATAGATTCCTTAAATATTGATATATTTAAAACTATATATGAACCTTTAAATATCTCAAAAATAAAAGTAGCTTTAGACAATTATAATGTTGAAAACTTTAATGCCAAAAGAGTTAAAAAGATAAGCAAGAAAAAATCATATGCACTCTCATCAAAATTCGATGCAAATGTATTAGTTGCGGAAGATAATATTATCAATCAAAAACTTATCAAAAGGACATTGGAAGATGTAGGTTTAACTATTACCTTGGCTAACAATGGATTAGATGCATTCCAAAAAAGAAAAGATGGTAATTTTGACCTAATCTTTATGGATATTCAAATGCCTATACTGGATGGTGTTGAAGCAACAAGAGAAATTCTTGACTATGAAGAAGATTATCATCAACCGCATGTTCCTATTTTAGCTCTTACTGCTAATGCATTAAAAGGTGATAGAGAAAGATTTTTAGATGCAGGTCTTGATGAATATACGACAAAACCTATTGTTCGTTCAGAAATAGTTACTCTATTAAATCACTTTTTAGCTGACCATATAGTTGAAGAAGATGAAATAGTTAACGAAGTGATTGATGAACCTGAAATAACTACTGTTGAAGCTCCCGAAGTTATTGAAGAAGTAAGTGATGAAGTTATTGTGCAAGAGGCACAAGAAGAGCCAACAGCGATTGAAGAGAACATCAAAAAAACATTTAAAGCAGATATACTAATAGCTAAGAAAAGTTCTTTTGAATCAAGACTATACATTCAACTTCTTATTGCTTTAGGCTATACATATGAAGTTGCACATAGCTTAGAAGAGTTAGAAACATTAGTTAAAGAAAATACCTACAAACTTGTACTTTTTGATAAGGAGATAGAAGACTTAGACATAGCAAAATTATCTGCAATTATTAAAGAATCAAATACTCAAAGCGGGCTGAATACTTATTTAGTACTGACAAGTGATCCTAAGACTCCGGAAGAACAAGATGATGCATTATATGTACATGAAATCATTAAAAATGTTGTAAACAAAGATTTACTAAGACTTATATTCGAAAAATTTATTTAGGAATAGTCCATGAACAAAACAAACATGATAGTATTAGCCGTTGATGATGATATGATAAACTTAAAACTACTTAAGTCTATGCTTATGAAAAGTGGAAATGTAGCAGAAGTTATTGAAGCTAAGAATGGTTCTGATGCTATTGGTATTTTAAAAGGTAGAAATGATATTGACTTAATTCTCTTAGACATTATTATGCCGGTTATGGGTGGAATAGAGATGCTAAAAGTTGTTCGAGCAGATGATAATCTACGCCAACTACCAATCATTGTACTAACAACTGATGAAACTAAAAAAAGTGATGCTTTAGAATTCGGCGCAAACGGTTTTTTAATGAAACCTATTCGCAGTGATGACTTAATGAAAAAAATAGCTACAGTAATTGTTTAACCCAAAATAGGGTTAAACATAGGCTAACAACTAAATTAGAATCTGTTTTAAAACTTCTTCCACTCTAGTTACAGCAATAATCTCCAAAGAATCTTTTACCTCTTTAGGAATATCTTCTAAATCTCTCTCATAATTTTTTGCAGGTATAAGGACTTTGGTCATTCCAGCTTTATGTGCTGCTATAAGTTTTTCTTTTAGTCCACCAATCGGTAATACATCCCCACTAAGAGAAACCTCTCCTGTCATGGCAATCTCAGAACGAATTTTTTGTGAACTTAATATAGATGATATAACACTCACCATGGCTATACCAGCACTTGGTCCATCTTTAGGTGTAGCACCGTCAGGAAAATGTATATGCAGGTCATAACGTCTGTAAACCTCACTCGCATCGATTTTAGTCTTCTCTTCTATTTCTTTAAAGGTCAGAGGAATATTGTCGGCTGTAATTTTTAATTTTTTAGTGTCAATAAGAGTTTTAACAACACTCATAGCTATTTTAGCAGACTCTTTCATTACATCACCAAGACTCCCGGTTAATTGTAAATTGCCTTTACCTTTGATTCTAATACTCTCAATTTTTAAAACATCACCGCCTACTGCAGTCCATGCCAATCCATTTACAACCCCTACTACTGGGACTTTATTTGTTTTTTCAATTTCAAATACACTTTTATCAAAATAATCTTTTATATTTTTCAGTGTTAGAGATATTTTATGAACCTCTGGATGTTGTAAAATATCTTTAGCAGCTTTTCTTGACATATCTGCAATTCTACGACGTAAATTTCTTACACCAGCTTCACGTGTATAACTATGTATAAGTTCTTTAAGCGCAGGCTTTGAAATATTAACTTCAGAGTTTTTAAGTCCATGTTTTTTCAGTTCTTGTGGAATTAAATATCTTTGAGCTATCTCAATTTTTTCTTGAGGTGTATACGAACTAAGAGTAATAAACTCCATTCTATCACGCAGTGGTGCTGGAATACGACCAACATCATTTGCAGTAGCAATAAAAATCACATTACTGAGGTCAATGTTAAAATTAAGATAGTAATCTCTAAATTCTTTGTTTTGCTCTGGGTCTAAAATCTCTAAAAGTACGGCTGTTGGATCACCTCTTTGAGAACGAGAAACTTTATCTATTTCATCTAAAACAATGATTGGATTCATTTTTTTAGCATCAATCAGCCCTTGAGTTATACGACCAGGCATTGCACCGACATAAGTTCTTCTGTGCCCTCTGAGTTCGTTTACATCTTCTAAGCCACCTAATGCGATTCTAATTAGAGGACGTTTTAGCGCAGTCGCTATTGAGTTTGCGAGTGAAGTTTTACCTACACCTGGAGGTCCTGAGAAACAAAGTATTGCCCCTGCAGAATTTTCATTATTAATACCACGGAGTTCTAAAAGTTCTTTTACAGCAAAGTATTCAACTATTCTTTTTTTTGGTTTTTCCAGTGAAAAATGATCAATGTCAAGTTGTTTCTCCACATCTTCGATTTTAAGAGATTTTTTAGCACTATCGCCAAAAGGAATATCTAAAACCCAGTCAAGATATGTTTGAGTCATTGAAGCGTCAGACGAGTCTGGATGCATTCGAGAAAATCTCTCCAGCTGCTTGTTTACCTCTTTGTAAGCGTCTTCACCCATCTTGTCTTTTTTAGCTTCTAATTTTTTACGGTAGTCTTCTATCTCTTCTTCTCTTGAAGTATCAGTACCTAGTTCTTTTTGAATTTGCTTTAACTGCTCTTTTAAAAAATACTCTTTATTCACTTTTTCTATATGTGTATGAACTTTGGAGCGAATCTCTTTTTGTAACTTGTTCGCTTCTATTTCATCTATTAAGAAATCTATTAAATCTAAAAATCTCTTCTCTGTATCTACCTCAACAAACAGCTTATATGCCTGCTCTTTTTTTAGTTTAATACTACTGCATATTAAATCAATTATACGATTATGATCATGATTTTCTTCGATTGTTCGCAGTAAATCTGGTGGGAAGTAGTTGCTGACACTCGAAAGTGTTCTAACTTTTTCTCGAACTATCTCCAAAATGGCATCGATTTTAAGAGAATGAACATTAACCGGGGTTATAACATCTACATGCGCTATTAAGGGAGAATCTCCTGCTTTATTTAAAATTTTAGCTCGTGCTAATCCTTGAAAAAGCACCTTAACTCTGCCATCAGGAAGAGCTACCTTTCGCATAATTGAACCTACAACACCAGTGTCATAAAGAGCTTCATAGTTTCTCTCACCTTCATGTCCGGGCTTAGTTGCACATACAATTACCAATGAGTTCTCATCAATAGCTTTTGTAGCTGCACTAATATTATTTTCATCACTTAAAAAAAGCGGTGAAATCATAAATGGGTATAAAAAAAGCTCATCTTCCGATATTACAGGTATATCAGTTGGAAATTCAGCATAATCATTAAGTTTCATAATTTATTGTCCTAATTTTATCAATTTTTATTTACTTGTATTTACGTCTTCGTTTACAGAATTTCTTGAAACAACGCTTCTTGTATCTGGAATTATAAAGCCGTACCAACTGGCTGTGCCGTCACCTTCAAACCATGCGCGGTACCAAGGAGTCTTTGCTCTGTCAATTTCATCCCATTGTATCCATGGCTGCGGTTGTATATTTTTGTAATACTCTGCACTCTTAGGCTTATCTAATCTCATATATAAATCAGCGATAGTCTCATTCAATGCGGCTTGCGCCATGTAAAGATTAGTTAACATTGTATCAACAATAGCATAATACATAGAGCTTGGGTAGTTACTTTTAAACTTCTCGCCTTCTATAATTGCTTCACCAATTAATGCCTGATCTCGTCTTGGATTTGGCAAGGCCATATATTTAGCTTTTATTTTTAAGAATTCTGCAAACTCTTTTTCGTTTAAATTTGCATACCTTGTTACATACTCATTTAAAAAATGCTCACTCAAAAGATACTCTTCATAGTGCATATGAGCAATAGCTAAAATCATTGTTGCTTCTGGCAGTAAAGGAGATCCAATATGCTCTCCCTGGAGTGAGCTGTAGTAATTGTCTGCCTTTTCCAAGTTGCCATCAGAAATATTTTCTACAATCTTTGAGTACCAATAAATAGCAGGCTTATTATACTCTTCGATGTCTTTTGAACACCCGCCTAAAAAGATAAAAGCAGCCAATGTTAGTAATACAAAATGAATTTTACTTTTCATATATTATTTTCCCTAGTTTAATTAATTTGTTATTCTATCTAAAAGAGCTATATCTCACTTTAAAATGGGCACATTTTATGCTTAATATTGTACAATTGTCATTCTCGCATAACTTGAGAATCTAAAAAACTAAAAGGTTTTAAATGAAATTTGAAATAAGCGTGCCTCTTTTGGGCTTTGATACTCTAAAAGAAGTTGAGTTACAAAAAATTGATGATATCTTTATGAAAATGCAATCCGTTGAAGACGCACATATTTCATTTACTTTAATTGATCCCTTTGTTTTACTAGACTATGACTTTGAAATTCCTCAAAACACTCAGGAACTTCTTGAAATAGACAAAAATTCAAATATACTTATTTTAAATATAGTACTTATTCAGACACCTATAGAAGATTCTATTGTCAATTTCATTGGACCCCTTGTTTTCAACACAGATAACAACAAAGCTGCTCAAATTATACTCGCTGAATCTAACAAATACAGCATAGCAGAAAAGATATCTACTTTTTTAAATAAATAAAAATCTTGGCATGTGGAAATGCATGCAGAGTTTGAAATAACTTTAACAAGTATTATCACATTTCAATAAATTAAACTATTTTAAGTTCTTATTAAGCTGCTCTAGTAGTATAATGTAATAATTATAAGTAGTTTTTGCAACTGAGCCCTATTTTTGTGTGCACAAATTTACTTGAAATAGGAGACTCGTATGAATGTTTCAAAGTTTATATTTTTATTGTTTTTGTTATCAACTTCACTGTTTTCAGCTTGGGAAGACATAAATGGGGGTCGTGGAAATTTTACGACTGATCCTGACTTTCACTTACTATATGGGGGAGCTGGAAGTACTGTTACTGGTGATTTTACCGGAACAGGAAACAGTATATTAAGCAGTAGTAATCCAAGCAATGCAAATTTAACTGGTGATACTACAACTTTTAAAACTGTCGATGCCGCTTTCAATGCTAACACCTATTCTTTGGGTGATGCTGAAAAAATGAATTCATCAAGCGCTCAGATAACACTTCCTTCATATGTTAAAGGTTCAGATATTGTTTGGGCAGGTCTTTTTTGGCAAGGTCATGTATATCGTCAGTCGGGGGCGTATACAGACGCAACAGTAGATGCAAATGCTGCAAACTGGAATAAAGTGACCATAAAAGACTCTAATGGTGTAATGCATCAGATTGAATCACCAATTGGCAGTAACAATACAACTCACAAAGCTTTTCATCACACAATTACATCTGGGACTGGCTATAGACATCACTATGGTGCCTACCATGATATTACAACAATTCTTCAAAATTCATACTCATCAGCACAAAACACCTTTACTGTAGGTAACATTAAAACGACAGCAGGAGAAGATGAAGGTGGATATGTATATATTACACAAGCTCCTGCATATTCCGGCAGTTTTCGATTTGGGCTATATGGTGGATGGAGTATGATTGTTGTCTATAGTGTAGATGGGACAACGGCAGTTGCAAACAGTGTTCCACTTAAAAATGTTTCAATATATGATGGTTTTGACCTATTTTTAACATGGGGAAATGGGCGGGTACCATTTGAAACAACAATAGATATATCTGGATTTTACACTCCGAAAAGTGGTGTCTTAAACAGTAAATTACTTTTATTTGGAGGAGCTGGAGACAGAGGAATTAATGATGATACCCTCCAAATTCAAAACCAAAATAATATTGGAACCTATGCTGATTTAAGTAATGCCACAAATCCGGCAGGAGAACAATTCAACCATTCATACACACTTTTTGGCGCGCATATGACACCAGCTGATGCAAATAAGCAAGGAATGGATTTAGATATTTTTGATGTATCCTCCCAAATGACAAACGAGCAAACAGAAACAAAAATAAAGTTTGGAGTTGTAAAGGACAATGGTCAGTGTGACCAAATTTTTCCACAAGTCTTGGCTTTTTCAACTCAACTTTATGAACCACAATTTTGTTATGACTACGCATATAAACAACAAGGTATTTATTTTACAGAAGACAATAATGGAACACAAGACCCAAAAATAACTACTAATAAACTGCCAAATGGGGTAATAACTGGAGAGCCAGTTGAAGTAAGTATATTCTTAAGAAATCTCGTTGACTCTGATATTGAAATAACGGATATGAATATAAGTGTATTAGACATTAACACAACTCAATCTACCTATGAAAGGGAAACTACTAAATTAGCAAAGATTGGTCAACTTACCCCAACTACCATTGCGGATTCTAGTCTTGTTGTAGATGATGCATTCATAAAAAATGTACAAATAGGGTCTATGAGTTCTAATGATAACTTCTTTCTTTACTATAGTCTAGACCCTAAAATTAAAGATTTAGATATGCCTATCACAGTGCAAGCAAACTACAACTTAGTTGTAAATGCTGGAACAACTATCCCTTATACTTTAAATATTGGGGCTAATGTACCTATGTGTTCTGCTGGAAACTTCAACTACTCACCAGCAAAAGGGATTTTTAATATAGTACATAATGACTACTATAACCTTGACAGCGGTGGAAGCAATCAATTTTATAATCTTCCAACTCAGGTAACCTCAAGAGAGGGTAATTTTAAGGTCATCTCCTTAGATGTAAACAACACTGATCAACTTAGTGGTAAGTCAACAATCGTTACAGTAGAAATGATTGACGCATCTGCTTTTCATGATACCAATACATCATGTCAAGAAGTATCTAGTTCTATCAGTGAAAAAGTAATGGTAATGTTTGAGCATAACGCTACTTCTGTTCCTTTTAATCAAACTGCTATACAAAACGCTATTACAGATGGAATGACACATTTAGTAAGTAGTACAGACTTTTATCAAAGTGCACGGCAAAATACAGCATTCAGAGTCAGTTACAATCTTACCAATGATGGACTTGATGATTTGGTAGATATTAAAGATGGTTCTAAACCAAATACATATAAAATTAATTTTACAGAGTTAGTGCAAAACTTAGGTGAGTGTAATAAAGACATGGATGGAATTCCAAATAATACTGATACTGTTGCACAATGGTGTAGCAACAATAGCGATAAA
>JAGXIA010000093.1 GCA_024635885.1 Helicobacteraceae bacterium
CCTGAAAAGAAAGCTTTGAATTATAAGTTTGGAGCTGGACTTCAATACGCAATAACTGACGCAATAGGAATACGTTTAGAAGCAGAACGCTATCGAATTGGCGATGCAGTCGGCAATGATGGAGATATAGATCTTTACTCACTTGGTCTTACTTATAGATTTGGTGTAACGAAAGAAGTTGCTACTGAAGAGGTAATTGCTCCTGTTGTAGAAGAGGAAGAGGTAGTTGTTGTAGTAACTGAACCTGAAGCACCAGAGAAGATTATAGAAGCTGTGACAAAAGTAAAAACAATTGTTCTTGTTTTTGAAGATGTCCATTTTCAGTTTGACAAGTCTGGACTTAGTGAAAAGGCAAAGGATGCACTAAAAAAAGATGTCGCTCAATTAAGTGAAAATCCTAAAATAAAAATGATCGTCGCAGGATATACATCTGAGATGGGTACGGAGAAATATAACCAAGGCTTGAGTGAAAGAAGAGCACAATCTGTAAAAGATTATCTAGTCAAAGAAAAGCTTATTAAAGCGGATAAAATATTTATTGTTGGATATGGAGAAACAAGACCTGATGTATATGAGGCTAAGCCAAAGAAGATTTATTCAAAAGCAGCAAAAGCTAATATGCGAGTTATTGTTAAAATAATTCACGAATAAAAAGAATCTATAAAAGTAACTCATATAGTTGAAACGCTATATGATTATCTGAGAAGTTTGTATGAGGTAGTCCCCAATACTGGGGACTATGAAAGCCTATCTAAGGTTTTCGAATGGAGCAGATACAACAGTTTTTCTAGTTACAGTGTATGGAACTAGAGCAGCTGCACGAGCTCTTTTGATTACGATTGTAATCATATCTTGGTGGCGTTTACAGTTACCTGTTAAACGACGTGGCATAATTTTATATCTTTCTGAAAGAGAGAAGCGTAGTGCTGCTACATCTTTGTAATCCATAAAATCAACTTTTGCTTCACAATATTTACAAAATCTTTTTTTGTATTTTCTTTTTTCTGACATGTTATTACCTTCTATTATCTATTTCTAAAACGGAATTTCATCTTCGTCGATGTCAATAACAGGAACAGAGTCACGACTAGGCATTTCACGGCTTTGCTCTCGAGCTTGGCTGTTGTTGTAGCTAGGTTTTTGATAACTTTGTTGTGTTGCAGGTTCATTATTACCATAACTGGCTTGACTAGGCTTTTGATAGCTTTGTTCTCTACCTTGTTGTGGTTCATAATCTCCACCTTGGTTATCATTCGCTGGTGCGTTGTAAGAACCTTGGTTGTCACCCTTTGAATCTAGCATCTGCATAGTCTCAACTGTTACTGAATGCTTAGAACGTTTTTGTCCATTTTGATCGACCCATTGTTCAAAGTTTAATCTTCCTTCAACTAGGATTTTACTCCCCTTGCGTAGGTACTGGTTAGCAACTTCTGCGCTTCTTCCAAAGAATGTGATGTCTACAAAACATACTTCCTCTTTCTTTTCACCATTTGTAGTGAATTTACGGCTGGTAGCTATAGCAGTTTTTGCTATACCCATTCCGCCTTGAGAATATCTAAGTTCGATATCGCGAGTTAAGTTTCCAACTAAAATTATTTTATTAAACATGGGCTTTCCTTAATTGCTTAGACTTTATTGACTACTTAGCTTCTGCTTCTTCAGTAGCAACTGCTTCTGCTTCAACTGCTGGAACTTCAACTGCTGGAGCTTCAGTCGCAGGTACTTCTGCTTCAGGTGCTTTGTCATCAACTACTGGAGTTTCTGTTTTAACAGGTGCTTCAGCACTTTTTTTAGCTTTTGTAACTAAATAATTCCACGCCGCTATTTCACGGTTAGTATCATATTTAATAGTAACAAAACGAAGAAGTTCTTCATTAATACGGAAACGTCTTTCAATTTCAGAAATTGCAGACGGAACAACTGTATAATAGATAACATGGTAATAACCACGCTCACTTTTATTAATAGGATAAGCTAATTTTCTCATTCCCATTGGGTTTGTAGTAGCGATTTCGCCACCGTTTGAAGTAATAATTTCTTCGATAGCTGTAATGCTAGCTTGAATTTCTTCTGCTGTTAATGTTGGTTTTACGATTACTAGGTTTTCGTAATGTCTCATAGAGTATAATCTCCTTTTGGTATGTGCCAATTAAGGCTTTGTTTCCCTTTCGGATGTATATATATCGCTATTAATAGTGATACAAAGAGAAAGGAACATGGAATTGTACAGAATATATGCTTAAATTATAAATAAGTGATTAAGATGTATAGTTAAAACCTATAAATGTACAACTAGAGTTTACTGTTTAATGGTATAACTCTATTTAAAATTAAATCATGGCATATTGCAATAAAATGGCACTTTATTTGCTGGTGCTGATATACTTGTTAAATCACTTTGGAGAATCAATGGCAAAAAGAAAAAAAAACACTTTAACGAATAGCTCAAAAATACTGACGTATATAGCCTGGACATTGGCTGTTATCGCACTTCTTTTAAGTAGCCTCGCAGCAGGTTATTATTTTGGATATGCAGACGCAAAAGAGGATATTCATAAAAAAGAGAAACTTAAAAACCAAAAAAGAGTAGCGATGCTAAAAAGAGTTGAAGAAGCTACCAAGCATACAAAAGCAACTGTAAATGAAAGACTGAAGCAGGTTCTGCAAAAAGAAGATACCAAAAAAGAATTACCAAAGTGTGAAGTACTCACAAATCAGCTGAACGAAGGAGCTTCACATGAATTTGATGACTCTTCTCTTGCAAAAGCACCTTTAGAACTAAACAGAAGACCTATTATAATTTCGACTAAACCTAAGTTGGCAATCATCATAGATGATATGTCACTCAAATCTCAAGTTGACGCTGTCAAAAGTTTAGGTTTACCACTTACTATGTCTTTTTTACCTCCTAGAGCTGCTCGTCCCAATTCGGCAATACTAGCATCTAAAGAAAATTTCTATATGGTCCATCTACCTATGGAAGCACAAAATTTTCCTAAAGAAGAACCATTCACTTTACATTCTGAAGATTCACAAAGCATAATTTCTCAAAGAATTAAAGACTTAAAAAAGCTATTTCCTAGAGTTGAATATATAAATAATCATACCGGCAGTAAATTTACATCGAATGAAAGATCAATGAATCGTCTTATATTCGCACTTAAAAATCAACATATAAATTTTATAGACAGCAGAACTACAGCAAAAACACAAGCCGAAAAAGTAATGGGAAATTTTGGTCTAAAGTATGTAGCAAGAGATATATTTTTAGATCATCATATGGACAAAGCATATATTAAAGTACAGATTAAAAAAGCTATTAAAATTGCAAAAGTTCATGGTACTGCCATAGCAATAGGACATCCACATATCAACACCTTACAAGCTTTGAATGAATCTAAGGGACTGTTTAAAGATGTAGATTTAGTTTACATAAACAGACTTTACTAACATGCCTAGAGTTCAGGAGAATATTTCTGAACTTTCTTCAATGAAAAAGTACCCCTCACAAATTTTTTATGAGGGTAATCTTGAACTTTTAAAATCTCCTAAAATTTCTATAGTCGGTACTCGAAAACCTTCTAAATATTCTCGTGCTCTCACACATAAACTTGCTTCTTTATTATCAAAAAATGGTGTTTGTGTAGTTAGTGGCGGGGCGATGGGTATAGATGCAATTGCTCATACTGGAGCAGGCAGTTCAAACACTATATCGGTCTTGCCATGTGGAATTGATATTAAATACCCATCCGTAAATAAAAACTTACTAACAGACATCGAAAAAAATGGACTTCTGCTTAGCCAGTTTGAACTTGGATTTCGTGCAGCACCATGGAGTTTTGTGGTTCGAAACGAACTTGTAGTTGCCCTAGGTGATGTTTTAATCGTAGCAGAGGCAGAACTAGGCAGCGGAAGTATGAGAAGCGTAGAATTTGCACTGAGTATGGGTAAAGAAATATTTGTATTTCCACACAGGCTCCAGGAGAGCAGTGCAACAAATAAACTTTTACAAGAGGGTAAAGCAAAGGCTATATACGATATTGATGAGTTTGTAGCAAGATTTTCTGTGGCTGAATTTCCACATGCCAAACTTCTGCATACTAAGAGTGACGAGTTTATAGATTTTTGTAATACAAATCCAAACTATGATCTTGCCTTAGCAAAATACCCAGAGAGAATTTTTGAAGCTGAACTTAGCGGTGAAATAAAAATTGAAAATGCAAAAGTATTTTTAATATAACACTTTAGTTAAAGTATTAACATCGCATCGCCATACGAGTAAAATCTATACTTATTCTTTATCGCTTCTGCATAAAGCTCTTGAGCTTTATCTACACCAACAAAAGAGGCTACCAACATTAATAGTGTTGATTTTGGCAAGTGAAAATTCGTCAGCAGATGATTCACTCTTAGGGGTTTGTTATTGGGATGTAAAAAAAGATTTGCTTCGCCTTTTATGGCATGTCGGTTTCTGGCGTAAAATTCTACAGTTCTTGTAGAAGTAGTCCCAACACTTAAAACCGCTACATCAGAATCGAGAAGTTCTTTGGCTTTGGGTGAAATATCATAGTACTCTGAATGCATAGGGTGGTCTGTAATAGTCTCTGCTTCAACAGGCTTAAATGTGCCACTTCCAACATGGAGTGTGACATAGGCATGCTCAAAGTTTTTACAAATTCTTGTATGTTGCTCCGGAGTGAAATGCAAAGATGCCGTAGGAGCGGCTACTGCTCCTTCATTAAGGGCAAATACACTTTGGTACTCGCTTTCATCTTCTTTATTGTCTTCTCTTTGTATGTAAGGAGGCAGAGGCACGTGACCAATTGTGTCTATAATAGGTAAAATATCCTCAAATCTTAGCTTATTTCCACATGCCATGAAGTTAACAATTCTGCTGCCATCATTATTTAACTCTTTAACAACCGCGACTAGATTTTCATCAAAGAAAATTTCAGTGCCAACTTTTACTTTTCCACGTATATAGACATTTATATCATCAGCGTTTAATGCTCTGTTTATAAGAAGTTCAAGTTTTCCACCACTCTTTTTTTGTCCAAAAAGTCTGGCTTTTATAACTTTTGTATCATTAAATATTAAGGCACAATTTTTTGGAATAAAGTTTTCTAATTCATAAAAGTTAGTGTGTGTTATTTGCTCTGTAGCTCTGTTATAAACTAGAAGTCTCGCGTGGTCTCTTGGTGATGCGGGGTGGGTAGCTATAAGTTCTTCGGGAAGATGAAAGTCATAACTAGAAGTGAGTAACTCGGAGTTACTCACTTTTATTCTCTATAGGAACTGTTGAAGTTTCTTCTTTGGCTTCTTCTTCCTCTACTTCTTCACTCTCCTCTTCTAAGGGAGGAGCAGGGTTGACCATTCTAACGATTAAAATAGATAAACCATAAAGAATAATAAGCGGTCCTGCCATTAAAAGTTGCGTTAAAACATCCGGTGGAGTCAGAAGTGCTGCAACTATAAAAATAATAATAACTGCATATTTGAAAAAGTCTCTCATCATTCTGTCATCAATCATACCAAGAAGTGCAAGGAAGTATGCAAATATCGGCAACTCAAAAGCCAAACCGAATCCAAACATAATTTTTGTAAAAAAACCGACATAATCTTCAATATTTATAAGTGGGGTAAATTTAAAACTACCAAACGTAATGAGGAAATCAAATCCAAAAGGGGTAACGATGTAGTAGGCAAATAAAACACCAATCAAAAACATGATTGTGCCGCCGAGTATAAATGGAATAATCATCTTCTTTTCATTAGCATAAAGACCAGGGGCCACGAACATCCATATTTGTGAAAGTATTATTGGCAGCGCACCGACAATTGCCGCAAAAAATGAAACTTTCAGTGCTACAAAAAAAGCACCGCCGACCTGACTTGTAGTAATCATTCCATTAGCGGCATTAACTGAGACTTTACCTACTTCAATCAATGCAACATTAAGCGGCTCAACCATCCACTCTAAAATAGGTTCATGAAAGAAAAACATTACAAAAAACATAACAATTAAACTTGCAACTGAAATACCCAATCGTTTTCTTAGTTCTACTAAATGCGGTTTTAACTCATCAAACATCTACGTTCTCTTTTTTTATTTTTTTCTCAAAAGTAACTTTTTCTTCTTTGGGAGCACTTTTTGGTGATTGTTCTTTTTTCTGATCATCAACTTTGTCATCATTTAAATTTGTTAAATCAGCACCAATCTGTTTTAAATCCGTAGCCTTTTTTAAACCATCGCTGGCTTTAAGAAGCTCTTTTTTATATGCTAATGCTTCTTCTCTTATGTCTGCCACATTCATCTCTTGTTCGAGAGAGTCTTTGACAGTACCCATAGTCTTTTTAACACTCCTGAAAAATTTAGCAACGTCAACCATCGCACCAGGAAGCTTGTCCGGACCTAAAAATAAAATGGCGATAACTGCGATAATAAGTATCTCTGTGAAGCCTAAACCAAACATATTGAACCTTCAAAATTGTATTTTAAGAGCAAGATTTTATCCAAAGAATGATTAAAAGTTCTTCAAGATGAAATAAATAGTGTAATCTCATCTGCTAAAAGATACTCTGGGTTATAAAAAGTATCATTTTGTAATAAAAGTTTTTTCTCATCAAGTAAAATTGTAGCACGTCTCAACTCATTATTATTTAAAATTTCTTTTTTCACTCCGACACATGAACGAAAACCTAAGAACAGCTGTTCTATTTTTTTATCTTCCATTGTGAGTATTTCTGTATTTATATCCAAAGGATTTTCAATATACTTTTCTAGAATAGTAGTAGGGTAAAATCGTTCTAATCCGAGTTTTCCTACAGCACCGCTTCCAAGACCAATATAGTCCTTATATTTCCAATAACCCAAATTATGCGCGCTTCGATATTTACCAAAATTACTTATTTCGTATTGTTCAAAGCCATGTGAAATAATCTCTTCAAAAAGCCAGGATGTTGTTTTAAGAATTTCTTTTGACATATGAGGTTTTTTCTCAAAGGGTGTCCCTTCTTCAATCGTTAAAGCATAAGCACTTATATGGTTTATAGGGAGAGAAAAAGCTGTGGTTAGGTCATGAAGCAATAACTCTTTTGTGTCATTTAAAGTAGCATAAATAAGATCAAGTGAAAGGTTTTTAAAGCCGATTTTTTTAGCATTTAAAATGGCTGTCTTTGCCTGGAAGCTGTCGTGGGCTCTATTTAGAACTTTTAATTTCTCATTATTGAAACTTTGAACACCGAAACTTATACGATTAACACCTAAATTCCACATGCCAAGAAGCCACTCCTCTGTCGCACTGTTAGGATTGGCTTCACTTGTTATTTCAATGTCATGAGCTAAATAAGGCTTCAGCAACTTAAAGATTGGTTCATAAAGTTTTGGAGCAACAGTTGATGGAGTTCCTCCGCCTATAAAAATAGTCTCAATACTTTTTTCTTTTGCCTCATATCTTTTGAGCTCAAATTCCAGTTGAGCATAGAGAGCCTGCATGTACTGTTCTTTAAGATGAAATTTGTCTACATAAGAGTTAAAAGCGCAGTAAGAGCATTTTGAATCGCAAAAAGGGATATGAATATATAATAGCATGCGGAATTATAGCCAAATGAAATTATCTTATTTTAATTACATGTTTTGTATAATCGCGTCTATAATAATTAACAGGTAAGTTTAATGAGTAAAAAAGTTTTATATCGTCCCAATGTTGCAATGATTATTGTTTCAAACAATTACCCTAAAAAAATAGAGTTGTTTATAGCACAGCGAAATGATTTGACTGATATATGGCAGTTTCCTCAAGGCGGTATAGACAAGGGTGAAGAGGTACATGAAGCACTGTTCCGTGAACTTGAAGAAGAAATAGGGACAGGTAAAGCGAAAATAGTTGCAGAATATCCGGAATGGATCTCTTATGACTTTCCTGAAAAAATTGCTCAAAGGATGAAACCTTTCAGTGGGCAGATTCAGAGATATTTTTTACTTAAATTAAAAAAAAGTGCAATAATCAATTTAGAGACAAAATTCCCTGAATTTAGTTCGTATAAGTTCGTTGGGGTAGATGAAGTTTTAAACTATACTGCACATTTTAAAAAACCTGTGTATGAAAAAGTTATAAAGTATTTTATAAAAAAGGGACTTTTGTAGATGTTAATAGTTCAAAAATTTGGCGGAACAAGTGTAGGTGATTTGGATCGTATTCAAAACGTAGCAAATCGTGTGAGTGAAACTAAGAAAAATGGAAATGATGTAGTTGTAGTTGTATCTGCAATGAGTGGAGAAACAAATAAGCTTATAAGTTATGCTGAGCATTTTTCACATACACCAGCAAAAGCTGAAATAGATATGCTTTTGAGTTCTGGCGAGAGAGTAACTGCCTCGCTTTTAGCTATTGCACTGAGTGCGATGGGACATGATGCTATTTCAATGACGGGAAGAAAAGCTGGAATAGTTACAGATAACTCGCACACTAAAGCAAGAATTGAAGTAATAAATCCTGATGTAATGCAGTCAGCTTTAAAAGAGGGCAAAATAATTGTAGTAGCAGGTTTTCAAGGTGTTTCCCTTGAAGGCAATGTCACAACTCTCGGTCGTGGCGGAAGCGACTTGTCTGCTGTTGCCATTGCAGGATCACTTGGAGCAGATTTATGTGAGATATATACAGACGTAAGCGGTATATATACAACTGACCCGCGCATAGAACCAAAGGCAAAAAAACTAGACACTATCTCTTATGATGAAATGCTGGAATTATCGTCTTTAGGAGCTAAGGTACTACACAGCCGTTCAGTAGAGTTGGCAAAAAAATTAAATGTAAATTTAGTAACAAGAACAAGTTTCTCAAATGAAGAGGGAACATTAATAACCAAGGAAGAAAACATCATGGAAAAACCACTAGTAAGCGGGATAGCATTAGATAAAAATCAGGCGCGTGTCTCTTTAATGGGTGTAAAAGACAGACCTGGCATCGCTTCTGACATTTTTACTAAGCTTGCAAACAAAAATGTAAATATTGATATGATTATTCAAAATAAAGCTCATAATGGTGAGGCTAACATTGACTTTACTGTTCCTGTGACCGACTTAAATGATGCCAAAGACGTTGTGGCTCAGTTTATTAAAAGCGGTGATGTAAAAGATGAATCATATAATGAGAAAATATGTAAGGTCTCTATCGTAGGTGTGGGTATGAAATCACATGCCGGTGTTGCTGCAAAAGCTTTTTCAACTATGGCTGCGGAAAATATAAATATAAATATGATCTCAACTTCAGAGATAAAAGTCTCTATGGTTATAGATGAAAAATATGCAGAACTTGCTGTTAGAAGTCTTCATAGTGCATATGAGTTAGATAAATAATGAGAACTGTTCTTGCCGAGGATCAGGTCTTTACAGGGCGAGAAATATGTTAAATTTTGCACAATGGAGCTTAGACGCAATCAGGGAAGAGGGTGGTTCTCTTAGTTGGTTAGAAGAGCAAAGGTTTGACTGGACAACGACTACCGCTCACGCACTAGAGCAGATATTGAGCGGGAAAACTGTTATTCTGATAACTGATGAAAAAAGAAAGTGGCTTAAAAGTTATATACTCTGTGCTATAAATAATCCCTCTTTAGACAGACCACTTCTTCCGATTGTCAGCATAGACGCTATCTACAACCATTTTAACAGTGTAACCGGCGGAGAGATGATAGATATTGTAGATGATATGATATCTTTGTCATATAAGGATGATTACATTTTTTGGTATATTGGCAAGGGTAATGATAAAAGAGCTGATATTGCTAAAAGAAGAGATAATAGTTACTTTTGGATTTTTGATGAAGAAGTCAACAATGCCTTTACTCTCAAATCATATGACCAAAATTTAGATATTAAACTTTTACAATTATATAAACTTTTTAATGCATCTCTTAATGCATCTATGTTTGGAGAGGTTGATGTTAGCTCCTGATTCCAAGAGAAGTCATATACTCATTTCGACTGAAATTGAGTCTGAATTTCTACGTCTGCAAGAAGAGCTAAAACCAAATCGAGTTGTCGGATTTATAAGAGAAAAATTTCTTATAGAAGATGCTAAAGCTGTAGTTGCTGAAAGCTATATAAGTGAGTCTGCAACAAAATATATAATTTTAGGCGCTCAGGAGTTTAACGCAGTATCTCAAAATTCACTATTAAAAGTTTTTGAAGAACCCCCTAAAAATATAGAATTTATTATAATTTCTCCTACCAAATCAAACTTGCTTCCTACTGTTCGCTCAAGACTTCCAATACAGATAGGTGAAAGTACCCATGATGTTATTTCACTTGATTTGAATTTAAGTAAAATTGATTATGCGCAAATATTTTCATTTCTAAAAGAGCATGCAAGAGCGAAAAAGAGTGATGCCAAGTTTTTAGTTGAAGCATTGTATTATAGAGCGACTGTTGTTGATATGCTTATCCTAACATCTTTGCAACTGGAAAATTTTGACAAGGCATATAGGCTGTTAGAATTAAACTCAAGACCTCAAAGTGTTCTTGCAATGATAGTTATGAGTTTTGTAAGAGAGAAATAAAATGCAAATTGAAAAATTATCTAACTCCGTTAACACAAAAAAACTTCTTAAAGATTTAGGGGTTGATGGTGGAGGAGTCAGTATTTTAGACTCTAAGATGCAACATCATATTATTTATATACGTGAGTTGCATGTCGGTGGAGCAAATATACTAAAACAAGATGCTCTTTCCATTGGTGCAGATTTGGCAGTTCCAAGAGGAACTGTTATAGCTTTGACTTCTTATGTCGATTGCATACTCATAGCAACACAAAAACAGTTGGAAACACTCTCAAGAAAAGAGTTAGCTCAGCCATTTGGACTTAAAGTCTTAGCTCAAGAATTAAAACAAATCAGTAAAATAAAAAAGCCTCGGCATGTGGAAATTATGGGTGTTGTTAATGCTAATGATGATAGTTTCTTTAGCGCTAGTAGATTTCAAGGCTCTGAAGCCATAAAAGTTATTGAGAGAATGATAACTGATGGAGCTTCTATTATAGATATTGGCGGAGTATCTTCTCGTCCTAACTCTTTAAAAGTAAGTGCAAGTGATGAACTCTCTCGTGTAAAACCAATTATTGACACAATCGCAAAAGAAAAACTCTATGAAAAAGCCAAATTTAGTATAGATAGTTATTCACCGGAAGTTATAGCTTATGCTTTAAAAAATGGATTTAACATAGTCAATGACATTACAGGATTGCAAAACGATGCGGTATGTAAACTTTGTGCACAATATGATGCAACGGCAGTTATTATGCACATGCAAGGAACACCGCAGACTATGCAGGCTAATCCAGAGTATGAAAATGTACTGAGTGATGTTTACTCTTTTTTCCAAGAAAGAATTGCAAAGGCGGATTCTTTTGGTATAAAAGATGTTATCTTAGATGTAGGCATCGGTTTTGGAAAAACCTTAGAGCATAATTTATTGCTCATGAAGCATTTAGAGAACTTCTTAAGACTCAATAAGCCTATTTTAGTCGGTGCTTCAAGAAAATCAATGATAGATAAGATTTATCCAGCATCCGTAGAAGAGAGATTAGCAGGCACATTGACATTACATTTGGAATCTGTTAAAAATGGAGCTACCATTCTTCGAGTGCATGATGTAAAAGAACATGTTCAGGCGATGAAAATAAAAGAAGCATTCGATGCTGTTTAAAGAAGGGCGTATTTAGATGAAATTTCCAATTCTAAGTGATATAGCAAGTACAGAAGTAATCTCAGTAAATATTGAGGACAGTACCTCAAAAGCGATTGAACAGATGTTAATGCATGAACATCGCCATGTTGTTGTAATAGGTGAAAATTGCAATTATATTATAAGCATAATAAATATTTTAGATTTAAAAGAAAAAAAAATAACGCTTGAGACTCCTCTGTCGAATTTAAAACTTCAAGAAATTCCATCTATAAATAAAAATAAAAATGTATTGGATGCTGTAGAATATTTAAGTGACAATGTGGAGTATATTTGTGTCACCAATGATGATGGGTCAATCTATGGAATTTTAACACATACTGATATTACAAGTAATATAGATCCTGAGACACTTATGGAAAATTATAGACTTCAAGATTTTTTAACGCTTGGTCATAAAATGAAATGGGTAAATAAAAATGAGAAAATATCTGATTTGATTAGTGACATGGTTGATTCAGCATATGATAATGTTATAGTTGTTGATGATGATTTAAAACCAATAGGAATATTGACAACAAAAGATATTATGATGTTAATTAAGACACAAACAGATTTAAATGTGGCAGTTAAAGCCCATATGTCAATGCCGGTAGACAGTATACATAAAAACGCATCTATTAAAGAGGCAGTCAATTTCATAAAGAAAAAGCACTATAAAAGAGTGATTGTAGTTGATGATGATGGAAAACTAACGGGAATAATTTCACAAAAAGAGCTTATTTCATTAACCTACTCAAAATGGGTTATTTTGATGAAAGAGTATCAAGAGGAGCTGTGTGAAATAAATTCTCTATTGCTAAATCAAAATAAAGAGTATGAAAATATGGCTTTTACGGACTCTCTGACTGGACTTTATAATCGTCGTAAATTTTCAGACCTTTATTTATCATCATTTTTGGCTTTTAAACAAAGGCATAATGAGATGTCTTTAATTATGTTGGATATTGATCATTTTAAAAAAGTGAATGACAGCTATGGACATGATGTGGGGGATGAGGTACTGGTTAAAGTCGCCCATACTCTACTTAAGAGTTTTAGAAATATAGATATAGTTTGCAGATGGGGAGGAGAAGAGTTTATTGCTCTCTTGCCTACAGCTTCACTCGATAATGCCACTATATTGGCAGAGAAAATAAGAGTTCATATTGAAGAGCTAGAAATAGACTTAGTAGGTCATATCAGTGCTAGTTTTGGTGTGGCTCAAGTCTCAGAAGATGATGAGATGCAAAAGGTTATAAATAGAGCTGATAAAGCTCTGCATTTGGCAAAAGAGTCTGGCAGAAATTGTGTCAAAACCCAGAACGATATTTAGACCATAATACCCTTTATCATAAAAAAGAGTATTGCTGCAAGTGTAGCAGCTGCGGGAACTGTGATTATCCAAGCTGCGATTATTTTTTTAATTGCATCTCTTTTTACATACTGAATACGTTTAGTATGTTTAAGATGCTTCTTAGTTGATTTGATCAGTTTTTCTTCAACTGCAATCATTTTATAAAGACTAACAATTCTTTCATAATCTTCTTTTGTTTTAGACTCTTTTGCTTCTAGTGTTTTAAGTTCTTCAGTGAATGCATTCATATTTTGCTTTTCA
>JAGXIA010000094.1 GCA_024635885.1 Helicobacteraceae bacterium
AAGCAGAACAGTTGAGTTTAATGATGGTACTATTAAATCTTTGGGGATTATGCTTGAAGGCAATTATACATTTAATACTGGAGATGCTGAGATTATGGAAATGATGTCGGGTGATTTTGAAGTAAAATTACCAGACAGTGATAAATTTGTTTCTATGCAGGGTCCATGTTCATTTGAAGTCGGAGCTAACACTTCTTTTGACGTAAAAGTTATAAGTGTTACTGACTATTGCTGTTCATATATTAAGTAAGTTTTAGTACAATATAGTTTAATAAAATTAAACTATATTGATGGATAATAAGATATGAATATTTGTCATTTATACTATGAAACGACTAGCTCTATTCAAGCAAAGGGTTTAGTAGAATCTTTTGATAATAGTGTATCTGTGGATATTAATGCCATACAGAGCATAGAAGACTATTCTTTTTACATAGTAGAAGTAAATAAAATTGACAAACTTATAACAGAAAAAATAAAAGAATTATTTAAAGATAAAATTAACCCCTTAATATATTTCGCTGTTTCAAATAACTACAATTTAATGCTCTTTCAACTGGCTTTCTTGTTAAAAGCAAAGACAATTATTACCTCAAATCAAGATGTAGGCAGGCTTATTCTAAAACTAAGAAGTGATTATAAACTTCATGAAGAGGAATATGTCCAAGTCTTGTTGAGCCAAACTTTACTTCATACAAAATATTTTGTATTTTTAAAAAACGAACAGCTTACATTTGCGAGTGAAAAATTTCTTCAAGATTTTGGCTGTAAGGATTTAGATGAAGTTGAAAAAAAAGTTTTTTCACAATTTAATGTAAAAGAGTTACTCTCTCAAGAGAGTACTGTTTTTAAAGAACTATCTCTGCAAGATGAATCTACTGTGCATTTGGACATTAGAAGCAGTACCCCAAATCAAAAAAATGATCAACTTATCTTTTTTGATCCACATGTAGAACACAATTCCTCAGAAAATAAATTGAATTTTGTCTCTAGTAGAATTAGTTTTATAGAGCTTTTAAAAGATAAACTTATTGAAAGAAGTATTTCAAGTAAAACATTTTCAGTCATGACAATTTCGATAGAAAACCTTAAAAAACTTGAAGATGACCTGAACAAGCTTGAAATAGAAACATTTCTTAAAGATTTTTTATTGTTAGTAGACAAAACTATAGATGATAAAATTATACTTGCACAATATGACAGTGATTTTTATATAGTTATTTATGAAGATATTGAAGAAGAAAACTTGAAAAGTAAGGCAGAGGGTTTTCAACACAAGATTGCCGGTTTTATAAGTGAATTAAAATTTAGTCCTTTTATAGAACTGTTCGCTTTTAATACAGGCTCTCTTGACTTAATTAAGATTTTAATCATACTCGAGAGTATTTCTGATAAAACTATTTCTCAAGATCAGATTACAGACAATAATATTAAATATGTTGGTGATGTGCACAATAAGATGGATGATGATGAAGCAATCAAACATCTTTTGAGAAATATATATGTAAACAAGGCTGAAATCAAGCTTTTAAACATATATAAAGGGCTTTGTATCAACACTGCGGCTACTATTGTTAAAAACACTGACAATACCATACATATCCAATTTCAGCAGCTTCAGGGTATGGTTATGAAGTATGAAAAAGAGACGGTTTTGCAATCTTCAAGTTTTTCTAAAGATATAAAAGCAACTGTAAAATATGTGAACCTAGAAAAGAAGCTGGCAATTTTAGAGGGTTTTAGCTTTTTAAATGGAAATGCTAATGCTAGAAGATATAGCCGTGTAACGTGTTCAAGCAGAACACCAATAGTTATATCTCACTTTGGCAGTACACTCAGCGGAGTGATATTAGATATCTCCGTCACTTCTATCGCTGTAAAAGCAAAATATGCAAAAGCAGTAGATAACCTTAAAGCCGATACTGTAACGCTAAGCTTTGTTCTTCCGAGCAAAAGCAGTGATGACGGATATGTAAAAGTCTCTATAGAAGCGAAGGTTAGCTTTGTATTTTGCGATGAGGGTACTTGTAAAATTATATGTGAACTTATAAAAGATAATTACAGTGAATCGACTTTAATGGAATATGTTTACGATAGACAAAAAGATATTATTACAGAAGTTAAGAAAATAGCAAGACAGTTTTAACTTAGCAGACATCTTGTCTGCTGATTACTTAAAAGATTTTATGCTTTCACACATTCCAAAGTCTGGATGTCCCTTTGAATCAAGTACAGCTTGTGCAATTTTCCTATTATCATTATTGACAATAACAGGTGCTAAAAAATTTACTGTTGAATTTTCTAAAGATTTTTGTATGACAACTATGTTATAAACACTAATGTTAGAATTTTCATGTATGTCCAGAAGTACTTTTATGCTAGAAGGTAAATCAAAAGAATATTCTCTTAGCAAGTAAGGGTTTACAATAGTAAAAGATATATTTTTATTATCAAGATCCTGCATTGTTGAAAATAGACTGTCTATTTCATTTATCTCTACATTTAAAGTATCTTCAAATCCTAGAATGCTTACTTTTACTTCATAACTCATGTTTGTCCTTTTGTTTAAAATGAACCTTCTTGGTATTTCAAGTCCGAGCCAATTATAAAGCATGTGGAAGTTTTGATACCAGAAAGATTAGAACACTTGGAAATACCAAATGCAAATACAGTATCTTCATAAAGAAGCGTTGTTCCATCACTCATATCTACAAACGAAAGTTTATTTGTATCTAAAAGCTTAGCATCACTCACCCCGCTAAATTCAAGTTTTATAGTTATCCAGTCAAATGCTCTTGCACTGTCTTGAGTAGCGATAGTTATGGAAATTGTTGTTGGTGATACAATTTCCACATGCCGAAGCTCTGCGTCTATAAAGTTATTAAACCTTTTTAAAAAAAAGTCTAAATCTTTTTCAAAAAGTGGCTTCACTGAAATTTCTGAAGGCCTATTGACAACCGACACACTCCATAGACCTATCTTCCGTGTCATTCGCAAGTTCCGGTGATTGAGAACGTAGATAGTAAGTAGATTTAAGTCCAAGTTTCCATGCTAGCATGTAGATGTCATTTAAGTACTTTCCGCTTGCTTTATCGAGTGTAATAAAGATATTTAAACTTTGGCCCTGGTCTAACCATTTTTGGCGTATAGCAGCAGCTCTGATCAGCACTCTTTGGTCTAGTTCATATGCTGGGACGTAATAACTCCATGTCTCAGCAGATAGATTTGGAACAACTACAGGAATAAGACCGGATAAGTTTTCCTCAAACCACTTTCTTTTGAAAACAGGTTCGATTGCTTGAGTGGTTCCTGTAAGAATTGAAATTGAGCTTGTTGGAGCAATAGCCATTAAATATCCATTTCTCATACCCTGCTTTTTGACTTTAGTTCTGAGTTCATCCCACTCATATGTTGAGGCAAAAAGACCACCTCTGTCAACAAGGTTTCTAACTTCAGCATTTGCATGGTCAAGAGGCATAATTCCTCTGCTCCATTTAGAACCCTCAAATTCAGGATAGGCTCCTTTTTCTGCTGCAAGATCCGAAGATGAATTAATAGCATTATAACTAACAGCTTCCATTACTTCATCAATCTTGTCAAAATGTTCTTGTGTTCCCCACATTATTCCTTGTTCTGCAAGCATCTGTGCCTCACCCATAACACCAAGACCGATTGAGCGACTTCTCATGTTAGTACGTTTTACTTTTTCTACAGGATAAAAATTTAAATCAATAACGTTATCCAAACAACGAATTGCAGTAGGAACAATTCTGTCTATATCTTCTTTTGTATTTATGCGAGACAGATTTACAGAAGCTAAGTTACAAACAGCAGTAGCTCCATCAATTTTTTCTTTCTCTACAACATATATTGGCAGACCGCCTAAAGAATCAAGTGCTGTTACTTTTTTAGCTGGTCTTGTAATTCCGCTGTCAACCTTCACTAAATCATTTTCATCATAACTAACACTGTCACCATTTTCAAAAATAAACTTAATTTTATAATGATTTGGTTCTGTATTTTGAAATATCTCTGTACATAAGTTTGAGCTTCTAATAACACCATAATGATCATTAGGGTTAGCTTTGTTTGCATTGTCTTTAAAACATAAAAAAGGACTGCCGGTCTCAAAGTAAGAAGTCAAAATTTTCTTCCATAGGTCTTTGGCTTTTAGTTTTTCTTTTATGAGTGTTTCATCTTGTTCAAATTCTTTGTATCTTATGTTAAAAGCTTCACCGTGAAGTTTAGCTAATTCACCACAATCATAAGGATCAAAAAGAGTCCAGATGCCATCTTCTTGAACTCTTTGCATAAAGAGATCATTCAACCAAAGAGATGGAAACAGATCGTGAGCACGACGACGCTCTTCTCCAGAGTTTTTCTTTAAGTCTAAGAAGTCGTTTATATCTATGTGCCAAGGTTCAAGATAAACAGCAATAGCACCTTTCCTTGTTCCTAGTTGATCAACCGCAATCGCAATATCATTTGTTATTTTAAGAAAAGGTACTGTTCCTCCAGCTGCATTTTTATGCCCATCAATAAATGAGCCCATTGAACGAACCTGTGTCCAGTCCCAACCAATACCGCCGCCAAATTTAGAGAGCATTGCCATCTCTTTATAAGCGTCAAAAATACCTTCAATATTATCAGGAGTAGAACCGATGTAGCATGAGCTAAGCTGATGTCTTGTTGTTCTCGCATTTGATAGAGTTGGAGTTGCAAGCATTACTTCAAACAGAGAAATCATGTTATAGAATTTAATTGCCCACTCTTCTTTTTTTTCTTCTCTTTGAGCTAAGAACATAGCAATGGCCATAAACATATGTTGAGGAAGTTCAATAGGATTTGAGTTTCTATCTTTGATAAGATATCTGTCGTATAAAGTTTTTACACCAAGATAGTTAAAAAGCATATCACGTTCAGGTTTAATATGTTTTTCCAGTCTTTCTAAGTCATACATCTCTTTAAGACCTAAAAGTAAACGCCCCTCTTTTTCTCCACGGATAAAATACTTCTCCAGTGAGCAGTAACCGGTAAAACCATTTACCTGATGATACAGATTAAATAGAAAAAGACGTGAAGCAACAAATGTCCAATTTGGTGCATCTATATCTATCTTATCAACAGCTGTTTTAATAAGAGTCTTTTGTATCTCTTGAGATGTTATTCCATCACGAAAATGAATCTGTGCATCAACTTCGAGCTCACTCTGAGATACATTAGTTAAATCTTTAACTGCTGCAGAAGTATACTTTTGAATTTTACTAATATCTAATGGCTCTGTTCTGCCATTTCTTTTTATGATTGTTATCATAGACCCTTCCTTTATTTTTTAAATACTCTTTCAAAAATTTTGTCTACATTTTTAGTGTAATAATCATAATTAAAACACTCTCTTATTTTTTCTTCACTTAATGAGTTTCTCAACTCTTCGTCTGCTAAAAGATGGTTAAGGTATAAGCTTTCACCTTTTTCATTTGTAGTAGGTTTGCCTTGTTGAATCTCTTCCCAAACTTTCATCGCATTTCTTTGAACTATTCTATAAGCATCTTCACGAGATACACCTTGAAGAGGAAGTTCTAAAAGTACTCTTTGAGAGAAAACAAGTCCACCTGTAAGGTTTAAATTTCTCATCATATTTTCAGGATAGACTGTTAGGTTAGCTATAACATTATTCATGCGGTGTAACATAAAGTCAGTTGTTATAAAACTGTCTGGTAACCAAAATCTCTCAGTTGAAGAGTGGCTAATATCTCTCTCATGCCATAGCGCTACATTTTCCATAGCAGGAACAGCATACGCTCTAATCATACGAGCTAAGCCTGTTATGTTTTCAGTTAGGATTGGATTACGTTTGTGTGGCATTGCAGATGAACCTTTTTGCCCTTTTGCAAAATACTCTTCACACTCATAAACTTCTGTTCTTTGCCAGTGACGTACTTGAACTGCAAACTTTTCAATTGAGCTAGCCATTAAAGCTAAGGTAGTTGCTAGTCTTGCATATCTGTCACGTTGTATAACCTGGTTAGATGCAGGAGCCGGTTTTAAACCTAACTCTTCACATGTTATCTCTTCAAGTTCTAATGGCGCGTGAGCAAAATTACCCATTGCTCCACTAACTTGTCCAACAGAAATTACATCTAAGGTTTGTTCAAGGTTTTCTAAATGTCTAGCCATCTCATCATACCAAACAGCTAACACAAGACCGAATGTTATTGGTTCACCATGAATACCATGGCTTCTGCCAACCATCAAAGTCATCTTGTGTTCCATTGCACGCTTCTTGATTGATTCCATAATCATCTTAACATCTTCTATTACTAATTCTAAAGATGACTTCATCTGAAGTGCTACAGCAGTATCAACTGTGTCTGAACTTGTCATACCATAGTGGAACCATCTGCTTTCCTCTCCAAGAGTCTCAGATACACTCGTAGTAAATGCTATGAGGTCATGTCGAGTTACTGCTTCTATTTCATCTATTCTCTTTATATCGAAACCAGCATTTTCAACTATCTTATCTGCGTCATCCTGAGGAATCTTTCCCAGTTTCGCCCATGCTTTTACAACTGCTTTTTCTACGTCCAACCAAGCTTGATACTTTGCTTGCATTGTCCATTTAGAACTCATCTCTTCTCTTGAATATCTTTCTATCATATATTAAACCCTTATGATTATTATCTTATGTTTTTATGTTAAAATTCGCATATAATAAAGTCATTAATTTTACAGAATTTATAGTAAATTATTGATTAAAGAGGAATTAAATTTTGCCATTTGTTAAGAAGAAAATGTTTGCTAAAGAAAAGCAAAAAGCCTTTTTATTTCTTGTTAAAGAATTGGGGTATACACAAAAAGAAGCACAGAGATTTATTTCAAAAGGGCGAGTGCTTGTTGATGGTGAAAAAATGACAAAAACTGCAGGTGAAATTGAGGGTGAGTTTGAATTTATTTACTTTGAACCTATAACCAAAGGTTTAGTTCCACATGCCGTATATGAAGAGTTTGTAATCTTTGATAAACCAAGCGGTGTATTAATCCATCCTCAAACAAAAAAAACTCCATACTCTCTTATTGATGAACTAAAGCATCAGTTTGGACGAGATGCTAACATTGCCCATAGAATTGATCAAGAAACAAGTGGACTTGTTTTATGTGCGAGAAACAAGGTGAGTGAAAGAGTTATTAAAATGATGTTTCAAGAGAGAGATATGAAGAAAAAGTATCTTGCTTTGGTTCATGGAGAAGTTAAAGCCCCTATGTGTATAGAAGCACCGCTTTTAAGAGCACAGGATGAAAGCGCTGTTGTCAGAATGGTTGTTAAGGTTCATAAGACAGGAAAAGCTTCTAAGACAGATATTAAGCCTATAGAGTATTTTCCATCAACAGATACGACTTTAGTTGAGTGTTCACCATATACTGGAAGACAGCACCAGATAAGAGTGCATTTGTTTCACGTGGAACATCCAATAGTAGGTGATCCTATATATGGGCAAAGTGAAGAAGATATTGTTCGGTTTTTAGATAAAGTGCTGGAACCTGAAGATAGAATAAAAAATAGTGGAGCGACAAGGTTGCTTCTTCATGCGGATGAATTAGAATTTGAACTATATGAAAAAAACTATCATATAAAAAGCAAGATTGATTTTAAAAAAATTTGTTTTAAGAGCATGAGTGTTTAAAATTTTATTTATATTCATAGAAAATGTTTCACATGAAACATTGTGAATACATTAGTATTAATAAAAGTTTACGCATATATATGGAGTTAATGACAATCAGAAAATTTTAATAAAATTATTTATGTGAATAACTTATTAAATATTTGAAAGAGACTCCCTAATATTAGCCTTTATTATATAAAATTACTTAAAAAGCCCTATAATAGGTACTTTAAGTCATATGTAAGCATTGTGAATTCAGCAAAAATTTATATAAAAATTTTCTTAAAAAAGTTTAAAATTAATAAATTTATTTTCAGAGAAGCAAAAAGATATTCACAACTTAGAACACTGTGTGAATACTTCACACTTTAAGGAAATATCGTTTAAATAAAAAATAATAATTTTTTATTTAAGATTAAATAGTAGATTAAGATAGATTATTTTTATATAAGGAAAGTAAGGTATTATTGTGTTTATAAACGACCTCCCTGGTGTGTTGGTCGTTTTATTAATAGTTTAAAGCTAATCTTTCTTTGTAGCAGCCATAAAAAAACCTATTACCCCAATTCCAAAAACCAATGTTAAAAATATAATTTGGAATATTTCTAAACCATTCATTAAATTTCTCCTTCTGTCTTTTCTTTTAGTTGACCACATGCTGCACTAATATCTATGCCTTTAGAGTCACGTATGGTACATAATAGACCATGATTAATCAAATATTCTTGAAAAGCTACCATATCAGCTTTTAATGGTCTGTCATAGGGTGTTCCTGGATAAGGATTAAAATATATAAGGTTTACTTTTGCTTTTATGTCAGTTAAAAGTTTTACAAGCTTTTTAGCGGAGGCTATGTCATCATTCTTATTTTTTATTACAAGGTACTCAAACATAACTCTTTTTCTAGTGTCAATAGGGAATCGTTTTACAGCTTCTATAATAGAGGCTATATTATGGGCTTTATTCATAGGGATAAGTTCAGTTCTTAGTTCATCATCAACAGCATGCAGAGAAATAGCTATATGAACTCCTAAGTCCATCTCGCCAAGTTTATCTATTTTGTTACTTAATCCACTTGTAGAGACTGTCTGACGTTTTGCACCTATACAAAGCCCTTCTTCTTCTTTAAAAATTTCTATAGCTTTAGTAAGGTTATCTAAGTTATCAAGAGGTTCCCCCATTCCCATATAAACAATATTTATTTTTCTGTTATGTTTATGGTCATTATCGCGCTTAAGAGTTACAACCTGAGCTACTATCTCCCCTGCAGTTAAATTTCTAGTAAAGCCACCTTTAGCAGTTAAACAAAATGTACATCCAACTTTACACCCTACTTGTGTTGAAACGCAAATAGTGTATTTTGCTTCTTGAAAGACATGACCATCTTCATCTGTAAGTTCATCTTTCATCTTTAGCCAAACAGCTTCCATTGTTTTGCCATCTTGCATCTGTAAAAGATATTTAATGGTTCCATCGCTTGATTCTTCTTTATTTGCAATAGTCAGAGGATTTACAACAAACTTTTGTGCTAGTTCTTCTTTTAAAACTTTTGGAATATTTTTCATATCATCAAAGCTTTGAGCATATTGATGGTAAATCCATCCAAAGATTTGTTTCGCCCGGAATGACGGTTTAATCAGTTCCATTAGCTCTTTTTGTGTGAAGTCAAATAGTGAGAGTTTAGTTTCATTCATCTTGCTGTCAATTCCTTTATTCTATTTTCCACATGCCGAGATAATAACTCTTTTGCATGTTCGTGATTTTTTAAAAAGTCTTCATGAGCATTTTTGTTAGTGTAGTTAGTTATACAAAAAACACCACCAGAGGGAATATTAAACTCTTGAGCTATTTTTAAAACAGCAAAGAACTCCATATTTTCTATTGCTATACCAAGTCCTAAAAACTTTTTTGTTAGTTCTTCGTTAGTAGAAATATAGTTAGAAGAGTTAACTACTATATCTTTTTTGTTAGTAGAGTTAGTAGAAACTACATTGTCTAATGGAGTGTAAGCATCATTGGACAAAAAAGAGAGCTCAATATTTGAAGCTGTTTTTGATTCAATAATATCAAAAATTTTATGCTCACCATAGCTGCCAGCAGAACCTACAAAGAGTAAAAATTCTGGTTTATCAAACAAGCAGAGTCGAGTTAGGTTCATAGCAGTTTCAATCAGCCCTATCCCCATTGGTTGAGCAAAATCAAATGTTTCATTATTTCCAGCGCAAATTATCATTACATTCCTTTAATTTATTTCATAAATTTCAGGGAACCTTTTATCCCCTCTTTTACGACAAAGGAAGTAAATAAATTTTTGCTTTAGCAAAAAGTATTATCGGGGGTTTCGTCCCAGAAATTCCTTTGTC
>JAGXIA010000016.1 GCA_024635885.1 Helicobacteraceae bacterium
AATTAAAAGAAAAAGACAGTGCCCCTTTTTCAAAACTACTTACTCCCCCAAATATAGAAGATATTCCAGCTATCTCAAATCCATTTGATATATTTACCGGAATATCGCTCATTAAAACTCTAGAATTTAATTTTGATGACTATAAAAAAAGAAAAGAGCAGTTAACAGATCTGATATCACTGCTTAGAAAAGAGATGGATATTTACAAAAATTTAATAGCTATTGATGTTGATAATAAATATACACAAGATGCTATTGCTAAAGCAAAACAATTAGAAAGGTTTGAAACAGCGCTTGATACTATTAAAGTAGCTGAAGAAGTTTATCAAAAACGATTAGAGATAATAGAAATAAATATCAATAAAGATATGCAGAAACAGATATGGAGAATTGTTAATATCGGAATAGTTATCTTCATTGTATTGATTTTTTTCTTTTTACTAAAGTTGATAGTTAAGAAGTATATTACAGGCAACGAACGATTTTATATGGCAAATAAAATTATAACTTTTTTAAATGTGACTTTGATTATTTTAATTTTATTTTTCAATTATATTGAAAATGTCAATTATTTAGTGACTATATTAGGCTTTGCATCTGCAGGTATTGCTATTGCCATGAAAGACTGGTTTATGAGTATATTAGGATGGCTTGTCATAGTTATCGGCGGAAGTATTCATGTTGGCGACAGAATACGTGCAGATATGGATGGAATGATGTATGTCGGAGATGTTATGGACATATCCCTTCTTCGTATGACAATACTTGAAGATATTACTTTAACAGCAGTGACTTCAAACAGAAGAGCAGGTAGAATTATTTTTATTCCAAATAACTACGTATTTACGAGAATGATTGCCAACTATACTCACAGCAGCCTTAAAACTGTATGGGATGGTGTTCATATTACTATAACCTTTAATTCTAATCATAAAAAAGCTATGCAGATAGCAAAAGAAATTACAAAAAAATACTCTAAAGGTTATACTGATATTACGAGAAAACAGTTAAATAAGCTGCGAAATCAATACAGTCTTAAAAATACAAATGTTGAGCCTAGAATTTTTACATTTATAGAACCAAATGGTATTTCTATTGATTCCTGGTATTTGACAAATGCGTATGCAACACTGACCTTAAGAAGTGTTATATCTCTGGAGATAGTATCTGCTTTTAATGCAGAAGATGACATCACAATCGCATACCCTACTCAAAAGCTACATATTCAAGATGAGAGAAAACCAGCTCCTTTTGATACAAATGAGGGTGTTTAAATGAAGAAGAAGGTATATTTTAAGACTTTTGGCTGCAGAACCAACCTTTATGACTCTCAGGTAATGATGAGCTCTTTAAAAGAGTATGATATTACTCAAGATGAGAGCGAAGCTGATGTAATTGTTGTTAATTCATGCACCGTCACAAACGGAGCTGATACAAATGTACGCTCTTATATCGGGCATGTGGAAAAAAATGGTAGTGCTAAAATATTTTTAACAGGTTGTGGAGCACATACAAAAGGTGAAAAACTTCTTGAAGAAAATCGAGTTCATGGTGTATTTGGACAGAGTGAAAAAGAAAAAATAGATCTTCTTCTAGCAGAGGAAAAACCATTTTACAATCCTGGTGATTTAAACCATATCGATGAAACAGTAGTTGATGACTTTATTGGCAAGAGCAGGGCATTTATAAAGATTCAAGAAGGGTGTAACTTCCGCTGTTCTTATTGCATCATTCCTTTTGTTCGCGGTGACGCCAGAAGTATGAGTGAAGACAAAATTATAGAACAAATTTCCAGACTTGCATTAAATGGGTTTGGCGAGTTTATTCTAACTGGAACAAATGTTGGCAGTTATGGACAAGGACAAGATACTTCTGTAGCAAAACTAATGAAAAGAATATCTCAAGTTCGCGGTGTCAGACGAATAAGACTCGGCAGTGTAGAACCTATTCAAATAACTGATGAATTCAAAGAAATCCTTGATGAGCCTTGGCTTGAGAAACATCTGCATATAGCACTTCAGCACACTTCTCCTACCATGTTGAAATTGATGAATAGAAGAAATGTATATAAACAGGACAAAGAACTTTTTGAACTTTTACATGAAAAAGGCTTTGCAATAGGAACCGACTTTATTACAGGGCATCCAGGCGAGAGTGAAGAATTATGGCTTGAGGCTATGAAAAATGCAAAAGACTTACCCATTACACATTTGCATGCTTTTACCTACTCAAAAAGAGACGGTACTCCTTCTGCTACAATGAAAGCCGAAGTAAATGGAAAAGTTGCAAAGCAAAGACTTCATGAACTTGAAGCTTTAATAAACAATAAAAACTTTGAATTTAGAAAAGCTTTTAAAGGCTCGTTAGAAGTACTGATAGAGAGTCAAAAAGATGGTTTATATTATGGACATGACCAACATTTTAATAAAATTTTAGTCGAATCAGATGATGATTTAGTAGGTGATTGGATTACTGTTTCAAATTATGAAGTAAGAGGAGATTCTAACTATGCTAAATTATAAAATAAATAGAATAGCACTCTATGTGTCAGCTTTTGTAGTAGTAGCCTTAGTGCTATTTGCAGCTCTTAGGGATAATGCAGACCAAATTACTCTCCGTGATGCAACTGAGATACTCAATAATCACACAGTAAAAGAAGTAACTGTGACAAAAGAGTATGTTTATTTAAAAACAGATAATGATTTTTATAAAATAGCATCATCTCAAGTCACTCCTAAAATGTTTGTTGATTATAAAGTGGAAGTAAAAAGTGGTTCGAGTATTGTTGTGTATCTATTAATTGGAGTTTTATTACTTGGATTAGGAACTTTAGCTCTTAGATGGTGGCAAAAACAAAATAGAAATTTTCAAGAAGATGGCGGATTATTTGCAAATCGTTCAACTAGTACGCCTAGTACAGATTCAAGTGCTCCTGTTGAAGCTATAAAAAGTGATGTAACTTTCAATGACATCGGGGGTATTTCTGATGTTAAAATTGAACTTGAAGAGATTATAGATTTTATGAAAAATCCAAAACGATATAAAAGTTTTGGAGCGCGTATGCCAAGAGGTGTTTTGTTGGTTGGTCCTCCCGGTGTTGGTAAGACTATGATTGCCAAAGCTGTCGCTCATGAAGCCGGAGTTGCATTTTATTATCAAAGTGGCGCCTCTTTTGTCCAAATTTATGTAGGAATGGGAGCAAAAAGAGTACACGAACTGTTTTCGGCTGCAAAAAAGAACTCTCCGTCTATTATTTTTATAGATGAGATTGATGCTGTCGGTAAAACAAGAGACGGACAAAGAAATGATGAAAGAGAGGCTACACTAAACCAACTCTTAACTGAGATGGATGGCTTTGAAGGCTCTAGTGGTGTTATTGTAATAGCGGCAACAAACAAGATAGAAGTACTGGACTCAGCACTTCTTCGTGCGGGCAGGTTTGACAGAAGAGTTTTTGTTGAATTGCCAACAAAGAGAGAAAGAGAATCTATTCTTTCTAAGTATCTTAAAAATGTTCCTCATCAGTTGGATGCTAGTGCAATTGCTAATATGACAGTTGGTTTTAACGGTGCATCATTGGCGGCGCTGGTAAATGAAGCTGCTCTTCTTTCACTCAGACAGAATGATTTTCATGTAACTATTGAACATTTCCATCAGGTTAAAGACAAGGTGATGTTTGGGAAGAAAAAACTGCAAATGCTAAATAATGAGCAAAAACAGTTTCGTATAACGTATCAGGCAGGAAAAGCTGTCAGTGCTACTTATTTTGACCTTCCCTTTGAAAAACTTATGCTCTCAAATGAGAAACTTACTCCAAGCACTGGAGAACCCTTAATTAAGCATGAATTGGAATCACGAGTTAAAATGCTTTTAGCCGGTATTGTGGCATGTGGAATTAAATACGGCGAACATGCCAATAGCTCTAAAGGTGATTTGGACGAAGCCAAAGAACTGGTTAAAAGCATGATAAATGAATACGGTATGGGCTCAAATATAATATCCGGTGCAAAAGAAGAAGAGATAATTATGAATAGACTTTACTCTGAGTGTAAACTTCTTTTAGAATCAATGGAATACGCTATACAGAAGGTTGAGACTGTACTTTACGAGAGAGAAAGCATTACAAAAAATGAGGTTAAAAGCTATATAGATGAAGTTTTATAGCGGATTTTCTTTAAAAAATGAATCATACCTGTTTGATGATTATATTAATACATCAGAATATACGGTATGTGGATTTAGTTATGGAGCTATAAAAGCTTTTCAATATACACAAAAACAATTGGCAAATGCAAAGAGGGTAGACACTCTACAGCTTTTCTCTCCGGCTTTTTTTCAAAGTAAAGATGCAAAGTTTAAAAGATTGCAGTTAATCTCTTATAAAAAAAATGAAAATGTTTATCTTAGGCAGTTTATAGAGTCCTGTTTTTTTCCACATGCCAAGAAAATTGTAGAGCATAGAAATACTAAAGCAGAAGAGCTTGAAGAGTTGCTGGCTTACGAGTGGGATTTACAAGAGTTACAAAAGCTCCTCACAAAAGGTGTGAAAATAGAAGTTTACTTAGCAAGCGAAGATAGAATTATAGATGTCGAGCAAGCTAGAGAACTATTTTTAAAAGTAGCCACTGTAACTTACATTAAAAATGCAAACCATTTTTTACAAACAAATTAGAGGAGATATATATGGCAGAGATTAAAATAGGTGTTATAACAGCAAGTGATAGAGCAAGTAAAGGAATATATGAAGATATTTCCGGAGTTGCCATCCAAGACACGATGAAAGATTATTTAACGAGTGAATTTGAGATAGTTTACAGATGTATACCTGATGAGCAGGATATGCTTGAAAATACAATGAAAGAGCTTTGTGATGAAGCAGGGTGCTGTTTAGTTGTAACAACTGGAGGAACCGGTCCGGCGCTAAGAGATGTTACTCCCGAAGCTACTGAGAATGTATGTGAGAAGATGATGCCTGGTTTTGGCGAGCTTATGCGTCAAGTGAGCTTACAGTATGTTCCTACCGCGATTCTTTCCCGTCAAACTGCTGGAATAAGAGGCAAAAGTTTAATTATAAATTTACCAGGAAAGCCAAAGTCAATTCGTGAATGTTTGGATGCAGTTTTTCCTGCCGTTCCTTACTGCATTGATTTAATAGAAGGTCCATTTATTGAGACGAACGAAAGTGTTATAAAAGCATTTAGACCTAAGACTAAGTAGTTAAATACTTAGTCTAATACCAACGGGACAGTGGTCTGAGCCTTCTATATAGTCTAGTATAAAAGCATCTTCAAGACTCTCTGCCAAATCTTCACTTATAAAAAAATAATCAATTCTCCAGCCCACATTTTTTAATCTTGCGCCTGAACGGTATGACCACCAACTGTATCTATCGACTTCATCTCCATTTACATATCTAAACGTATCTATGTAGCCGTGCTCTAAAAGTTTGTCTATCCATTCTCTTTCCATTGGTAAAAAACCGGATGCTTTAGAATTTGCTTTTGGATTTTTTAGGTCTATCTCTTTGTGAGCTGTATTTACATCCCCACAAATGATTATAGACTTTCCATCTTCTCTTAGTGTTTTGCAGTGATCTAAAAAATCATCATAAAACTTCATTTTTAGGGTCAGTCTCTCTTCATCTTTTTGACCATTTGGAAAGTATACATTGAATAAAACTATATCATCGTAGTGAGTCTCAACTATTCTTCCTTCACTAAGCAAATCAACATGCTGGCATGTGGAATTGTAATTACTTTGAAGAGTACTCCAGGTCATAGTTCCGCTATACCCTTTTTTTATTGCAGAGTTTACAATGGTCTCTTGATATTTCTTATCAAATAAATTTTCCGGAATCTGCTCTTCTAAGGCTTTTATTTCCTGAAGACATAAAATATCAGGTTCTCTCTCATCAATCCATTTAAGTGCTTCTTTGTTTCCTACAGCACGTATTCCATTGACATTCCAAGATATTATTTCTATTGAGTTTGACATTTTGATTCCAAGTGAGGTTAGTTTAATAAAGGCTTTAGAAAATTGTATTAAAAAAGCACCTAGGTGCGTGAGCCTACTGCTGAAGTAAACATAGCGTTAGAGTAGCCAAAGGAAATAATTCCTTTGGTATTTAAATGAAATCTACTTTTTCAAGGTGATGTTTCAAGCCTAATTGCTCTGAAGAACATCCAAGAGCAAGACCCAGCATCTGCTGCATGTGTAAAACTGGAAGTGCAACTTCACGACCGATAGCTTCAGAAGCATGGCCTGTTTGCGTATCTAGTTTAAGATGACAAAGAGGGCAAGGAGTTACCATCCAATCAGCGTTACCATCCATGGCACCTGCAATCGCATTACCTGTAAGGACTGCTGCAGTTTTAGGAGCTTGAAGCTCAACATGGAAACCACAACATTTATTTTTTGCTTCATAATCTACATTCTTACCACCACAAGCGATGATTAAATCATCTAATGAAGTAGGGTTATATGGATTTTCTGCTTTTTTATGAGATTCATTTTGAAGCTCAGAAGGGCGGATATTATGACAACCATAAAAAGGTGCTATATTAAACTGACTAAGAGGTGTAACAACCATATCTTTTATTTTATCAAGACCAAAGTCATCAATAATAGCATATAAGAAATGTATTACGTTAGATGTACCTTTGTACTCTAAACCAACTTCTCTCAATTTTACATTTACTTTCTCTTTCAATTTAGCATCATTATCTAATCTGTGTTTTGTCATAGCAGTGTTAAGTTGACAAGTATTACAGATTGTAACCATTGTTAAACCATGTTTTTCAGCATAAGCAATGTTTCTAGCATTTAAAACTAGAGATAAAAAGTCATCAAAGTCTTGTAAATGAGAAGCTCCACAACATGAGGCTTCTGTTAGTTCTACTAGCTCAATGCCTAATTTATCTGCAACAGCAAAGGTTGATATATATTGTTCAGGAGTACTCTGTTTAGCAGTACAACCTGTGAAAAGTGCGTATTTTAATTTTTTCATTTATTTTACTCCTAAAACTTTGCTGTAGATGATGATTTAACAAGTTTTTGTATCTCATCAAGGTTATCAGATTTTGTTATGCCCCATGGTGGAACAATCTTACCTTTAGTAAACATTCTTAGTGCTACGGGTATATGTTTAACAATTCCTAGACCTTCAGAATATAAAACCAATCCACCTTCGTCAAGCACACCATTTTTAAGAATTGAGTGTTTAAAGCCAACAGCATGACGTGTAGCAACATTTGAAGTTGCAACTCCCTCTGTAAACAGCATTTGGTGAAGTTTAGTAATCTTATCTATAGGATTAACATCTTTTGGACAAGCTTCTTGGCATTCAAAACATTTCACACAATCCCAAATACCCTGTTTCTCTTCATTCAACTCTACAAGTCTTTGAGTATGTGCATCATCACGCACATCTGCTTCGAAACGGTAAGCCTTTGCAAATGCAGCAGGACCAAAGAAATCTTCATTTATTTCAATAACCGGACAAGCATAGTGACAAGCTCCACATTGAATACATAAGTCGGCTTCTAGTAATTCTTCAGCTTCTTCTGGTGTTACTAAATGCTCATGCTCAGGATGCTCTTGAACGTCAGAGATAAGGTATGGGTGGATAGCGTCATGCTTCGCCCAAAAATCTCCCTTATCAATTATTAAATCTTTTACAGCTCTTTTAATGCTTAATGGTTCAATAGTCAATTCATGTCCGAAAAGCTCTATCATGTCGTTCATACGCTCTTTACAAGCTAGTGTTGCACGGCCATTTACTTTAATTGCACATGTTCCACAGATACCGTGACGACAACTGCGGCGGTATGAAAAACTACCATCGTTGTCCCATTTAATTCTATTTAAAATATCTAGAACAACTTCTTCGGAAGTTACTTCCATACTATAATCTTCGTAATACGGAAGATAGTCTTCATCAGCATTAAAACGAAATACTTTGAAGTTTACTTTTTGTGTAGTAATTTTGTGTGTACTCATAAGTTCTCCTTCCTTTTCTAGTATGTTCTAGCTTTAAGCTCATGTTTGCCAAGAACAACATCCATGTAATCAAGCGTAATATCGCCATTCTTATCCATATAAGCCATTGTATGCTTTAAGAAATTTTCATCATCACGAGTATCAAAATCTTCTCTAAAGTGTGCACCACGACTTTCATTTCTAGCAACCGCACTCTCTACAATAAATGCAGAATAGTCAAGCATATGACCAAATTCTATAGCTTCTTGCAGTTCAGTGTTGAATACTTTTGATTTATCTTTTATACGGATATCTTTAAAACGTTTATGCAGTTCTTTAATTTTAGCAATTGCTATGTCTAGAGTATCTTTTGTTCTAAATGCACCTGCATTGTCGGACATGCATTGTTGCAGTTCTTCTCTTAGAGCTGGAATAGTTTCATCACCATTATTGCTAAGAATCCAATTTATTTCATCTAATGCAGTTTTTGCATCTTCTTGCGTAGCTGGGCGAAGTTCGATATTATCAATCTCTGAAACCATTGTTTTACCAACGAAACGACCAAAAAGTAAAGCTTCTAAAACTGAGTTTGCACCAAGACGGTTAGCCCCATGAACAGAAACACATGAACACTCACCTGCAGCGTAAAAACCTTCAATGAATTCTGTATTGTTTTTACGAACATTTCCGGCAATATTTACTGGTATACCACCCATAGAGTAATGAGCAGTTGCAGAGATTAGAATTGGTTCTTTTATCATGTCAAGACCGAGAAAAGTGATAGCTAAATCACGAAGCTCTGGAAGTCTTTCCATAATTAAGTCTTTACCGAGGTGTGTAACATCTATATAAACTGCATCTTTTCTTGGGCCGACACCACGACCTTCTCTGATTTCATTGATAATTGCACGAGAAACAACATCACGAGAAGCTAACTCCATTGCATTTGGAGCATATTTCTCCATAAATCTTTCACCTAGAGAGTTAAGAAGTTTACCACCTTCACCCCTTGCTGCTTCAGAAATTAAAACACCATTTCCTGAAAGACCAGATGGATGAAACTGAACAAATTCCATATCTTCAAGAGGAAGACCATGACGAGCTACTATAGAAAGACCATCTCCGGTATTTGCATGTGCGTTTGAGTTAATTTTATAACTTCTTGCATACCCGCCAGTTGCAAACATAACTGATTTCGCATTAAAGATTACAGTTTGCATATCACGAATGTTAAAGGCAACAATACCGGAAACTTTTCCATCTTTATAGATTAAATCGGCTGCATACCACTCATCCCAGAACTTAACACCTGCACGATGTGCTTGCTCATATATAGTTTGAAGAAGTGTTAATCCTGTTCTATCTTTGGCATAACATGCACGGGGAGAAGACTGACCTCCAAAAGGGCGTTGAGCAATTTTCCCATCTGGTGTACGACTAAAAGCAGCACCCATTCTCTCTATCCAACGAATTGTTTCGGGAGCTTTTTGACACATAAATTCAACAGCATCCTGGTCAGCTAAATAATCACTTCCCTTTACTGTGTCAAACTCATGTAATTCAACACTATCGTCTTCGCTAAACGCTGCATTAACACCACCTTGTGCCGCACCTGAATGACTTCTCAACGGGTGAAGCTTTGTGATTACAGCAACTTTTTTCCCTGCATTTTGTAACTCTCTTGCTGCAGCACAGCCTGCTAGACCTGCTCCAACAATAATAGCATCGTAAGTATAAATCGGAATACTCATCAACTTTCCTTATTAATAGATATAAAATAATGCTGATTGTAGCGTGATAAGCCTTTGTAAGGATTAAAAAAAAGTTTTCTTTAAATGAAGTTTGAGTTTGTTACTATTTGAGGCACACATAACTAGCCCATAAAGCTATAGTTAAAAATGCTTATGTGCTAAGTCTGATAATTGTGAAATTTTATTGTAACCGGTTGATTTTGCATACGCCAAAACTTCCTTTGCTTGTCTAATCGCTTCTTCTAGACCAATATGATTGGTTTTGATTGCCATTCCTCCGGTTACAGTTATTTGCACAGAGTCTTTGTCTGTACTTTTAAACTTAATTTCAGAAATACTTTGGCGGATTACGTCCATATCTTTAAATAACTGTTCTTTAGTCGCTCTTGAAAAAACAAGTGTAAATTGATTATAGTCAGTTCTTGCTATTACATCTGTTGCTTGTTCATGTAGAGTCATAGTAAAAGCAATTTTTTTAAGTATAGCCTGTGTAAAGTCTTGTGGAAATGCCCTGTTAGCTTTGGAAAAATTGTCTACCTCGAAGATTGTAACTGCCGTAAAGTTACTCTCTTTCATCCCTTTTTTCTCTGCATAAGAATTAATGAGCCCTTTATTGTTGTTTATCTCAGTAACAGGATCAATCATTGTTGGGTTATCGCTAGTAGTCGGCTTTCTTTTCATTCTCAAAAATATTGCATCAACTTCTTCGGAAAATATTACATAGTCTTTTTTGTTTTGTTCAACTGAATATAAAAATAGTATATCTTTATGTATCTGACGCAGTTTTTTTCTATACCAAAAAGTCGTAAATAAAATAATCATAAAAGCAAAGATAGAAGCTTTTTCAAATAGATAGAACTTTTCTCGGTTGTAAGATATTTCTTTTAACAGTATTTTATCTATTTGATTTATAAGAGTGTAATAAGCTACTTGTAGATTCTTTTTTCTTATGTCTTCATCTTTTTTTTCTTTCTTATAGTATAGGTTTGCTTTTTCATTAAATGCAGTTGTTAGTGTGCTAAGTGAGTCTAAGTCAGAAAAGTATTCTTCAGAGTTGTTAAGGAGGTATTGGCCTAAATAATCATATTTATAGATACTTCTTAGTTTTTCTGTCTCATGTAGGAGCTGAGTACTTTTGCCATTGAACTGTATAAGAGCAAGTTCAAGATCCTCTTTTTGAAGTTTTGTTAGCGTTGTAATAATAGCTTTTTGATTGAGTAAATTATCTATTTTAGAATATGAACTGTTTTGTCCAAATATAATTAAGGCAACAAAACCACTGGCCAATGTAGATATTATTAAAAGAGTAATCAAATTATCAAATATCTTTTTTATTGAATGTTTCATATTTATTTTCCTAAAAATGCTATAATGTGCGTTATTCTATAGCTTCAGTGTTTAATATATACTTAATTTCATTACATACTGCAACCAGAAGGCAAAAGGCACTTGAATTTAGAAAATTATTTTATATCACAGTTTGAAAATGTACATATTGGTGATGATGGTGCATTAATCGGAAAAACTGTTTATTCAAAAGATGCTTTTTTTGAGAATGTGCATTTTAAGACTAAGTGGATGAGTTATTATCAGATAGCTCAAAAAGCTATGGTTATTAATATTTCTGATGCAATTGCCATGAATGCAAAACCAAAATATGCACTTTTAGCTGTTGCAATGCCGAAGAATATTTCA
>JAGXIA010000095.1 GCA_024635885.1 Helicobacteraceae bacterium
CAAAGAGAAAAATAATTATAATCGTTCATTTGCTATTGGAGTTATACTTAATATAGTTTTCGTAATTATTGAAGTCAGCTATGGGATTTTTAGTGACTCACTTGCACTGATAGCCGACGCAGGACACAACTTAAGTGATGTACTCAGTCTTATGCTTGCTTGGGGAGCAAGTGTGCTCGCCAAAAAAGCTTCAACAGATGAACGGACGTATGGCTTCCGTAAGGCCACAGTTATGGCTTCTCTTATCAGTGCGATACTTCTACTTATCGCGCTTGGAGGGATTACTTGGGAAGCAATCGAGCGTTTTTTAAACCCGAAACCTGTTGAAGGGATGACGGTTATTGTTGTGGCTGGAATTGGAGTTATCATCAATACCTTAACAGCTTTACTTTTTATCAAAGGACAAAAAGAAGACCTAAATATAAGAGGTGCCTTCCTTCATATGGCTGCTGATGCTGGGATATCACTCGGTGTGGTTGTTGCTGGTATTTTTATCATTATCAAAGGCTGGCTTTGGATTGATCCTGTGGTAAGCTTTGTGATTGTCGCTGTTGTCCTTGTCGGTACATGGGGATTGCTTCGAGATTCCATGAATTATGCTATGGATGCAGTACCCAATAACATCGATATCTCAGCAATAAGAAACTATTTGATGGGCATTGATCACGTAAATCGCATACACGATTTGCATATCTGGCCCTTAAGTACTACCGAAACTGCATTGACTATTCATATAGTGGTAAATGACGATTCATTAGATAATAATTTACTGATAAATATTCAAAAACATCTGCACGATCATTTCGGCATAGAACATTCGACAATTCAGGTTGAGACATCCATTGGTAAAAATGCCGGTAAGCTCGACAGCCATAAATACATGTGAGAAAAACTAATATACTTGTGCTGAACTACACGAATCTCGCAGTCTCTGACCAGCTTCTTTAAGGCTTTTTCTTCTCTTTTTGCATTCGTTTATACTCTTTTTCGAATTTTTTTCTTCTTGAATAAGAGAGCCTGTCTATAAACAAAATTCCTTCAAGGTGATCCATCTCATGCTGAATGGCAATACTTAAAAGACCATCTGCTTCAATTATTTTTGTATTACCATCTCTATCTTGATAGTTAACACTTATGGACTCAAACCTTATAATATCTTCATAAAAACTAGGCACACTCAGGCAACCTTCTTGATACACACACTCTCCAGACTTATTGGTTATCACCGGGTTAATCATTTCAATAAGATCTTCTTTAGACTGTTCGCTCTCTTCGTCTGGAATACTTAGGATTAAAATTCGTTTCGCATGTGCAACCTGAATAGCTGCTAAACCAATTCCGTTAGACTCCATCATTACGTTATACATTCCATCTAAAAGATCATATAAGTCCTGGTCAAAAAGTTCAACGTTAACAGATTTTTCTTTTAACTTTCTATCTGGGTACTCAACTATATTTAATGTCATCTACTTACTTTTTATCTGCAACAGCTTCATCATTTCTCAGTGAAACTGCGAAATCAATATCTGGATTTACGTATGCTTGCTGTATTCCATCCATAGCACTCACTACAATTTCTTCAACTGTGTAAACTGTGTCTATATTAGTTATACCTATAGATATTTTAAGTAGAATTTCGCGATCGGCTAAAAAGAAATTGCTATTAGATACTAATTCAGTAAGTCTCTCTGAAGCTTTTTTTGCACTATCAATATCTGTATGCTTTAAAAGCATTGCAAATAAACCGTTACCATAGTGAGCAACCGTATCGCTTCGTCTTGAGGTTTTAAGTAAAAGTCTGGCAATAGTTCTAGTCATAAGCATAACTGCTTTTTCATTTTGAACACTAGCTTTTAAGTCTTTATCCAACTCAATCATTATCAATGAACTTTTATGTTTAAACTCACTTATCAAGCTTGATTCTTGCTTTATTTTTGTGAGAAGATATCTTTTGTTGTAAACTCCAAATTGATTATCAAAAATAGTTTCATTATCTACACTTTTAACTATGTCTGCGGTTTCATCATATATGGTTTTCATTTGAAAATTTTGTTTTTTAAGAATTGTATTGAGCTTGGTGATATCAGACTCTAAAGAAGTAATTAGAGCAGCTGTAGAGTTATTATCTTTACTCTCACTTAATTCAGTTTTTCTTTTATCAAGTATCTTGGTCATTAAGCTAATATTCTTGTAAAGATTAGCAGTCACGCCTAAAATATTTTTCACAGAAGAGAACCCTTTTTTAAGGTTCTGTTCAAGCATAATGGTATTTTCAGCGTCATTGCTTTCTTCAAGTTCAAGCATTGATATTATCTGCTTACGAAGGTTTTCACTCTTGTCTTCCAGTAATCTATCAAAATAAAGCGAAAAATTATTTGGTGTAGGCGGCAGGTCGTCTGCGATAAGTGAACTCAATACTTCTTTAGAATATATCTCCAAATCACTAGAAGGAGAATCCATCCCAAGTCCATCACCAACACTGTCTGCAGCAGTTGTGCTTATATTACGACGACTTCGACTTCTTAATGTACCTGCCATTTTGTCCCCTTATTCTTTATCGCTTTTTATTAAAACTTCATCAATCATGCCATAGTCTAGCGCTTCTTGTGCACTCATAAAATTATCACGATCAGTATCTCTCTCTACTGTTTCAACATTCTGACCCGTATTCTCTGCGATGATTGCATTAAGTTCAACCTTCATACGAAGAATCTCTTTAGCTTGGATTGCAATATCAGTTGCCTGACCCTGTGCTCCACCTAAAGGTTGATGAATCATTATTCTGGCATGTGGAAGAGCATATCTTTTACCCTTTTCGCCAGACGAAAGTAAAAAAGCACCCATCGATGCAGCTTGACCGATACATATAGTTGCTACTTTTGAACGAATATAATTCATAGTATCATAAATTGCCATTCCTGCTGTTACAACTCCACCTGGAGAGTTGATATAAAAATAAATATCTTTTTCCGGATCTTCCGCTTCTAAAAATAGTAACTGAGCAACTATAGTAGAAGCAACTTGATCATTGACTTCTCCACTTAGCATTATAATTCTATCTTTTAAAAGACGTGAGTAGATATCATAAGAACGTTCACCACGTCCTGTTTTTTCTACTACGTAAGGAATGTAACTCATATTAAGCCTTTTTTATCTTTGAATTAAGAAGCCCTGAAAGAACTCTGTCTTCAACCATTGACATTTGAATTGCAGGAATATAACCAGATGCTTTGTAATGCTCATAAGCTTTTTGAGGGTCCTGACCCGTTTGCATTGCTTCGTAGTAAATAGTTTGCATAACTTCTTGCTCTTCAACTTTAACATTCTCAGCTTGCGCTAAATAATCAATGATAAAGGTAGCTCTCACACTTTTTACTGCATCCTCACGGAAAGTCTCACGAAGTTCAGTTAATTTGTCTGCATTCTCACGAAGTTCTTTAATCTCGTCTTCACTCATGCTTGCAGCTGCTTTATTAAGAGCCATATCAATCTCTTGCTCAACAACAAACTCTGGTAAATCAAACTTAATACCTTCTACAAAAGTCTCTAAAAGAGCCGGTTTTAAATCTTCATTGTAAAGTTTTGCTAATTCTTCATTCTCTATTTGAGTTTTAACTAATTCTTTTAGTTTTTCTAAAGAAGCATCTTCCTCACCAGGAAGCATTTTTTTAGCTAACTCATCGTTAATTTCAACTTCATCTTTAACTTGGATTTTGTTAATTTTTACTTTGAATTCAGCATCTTTTCCAGCTAACTCTTTTCCGCCGTATTCTGCTGGAAAAGTAACTTTAATTACCGCTTCCTCATCTCTTTTCATCCCTATAACTTGCTCTTCAAAACCAGGAATAAATTGACCAGAACCTAATTTTAAAGCGAAGTCTTTAGCTGTTCCGCCTTCAAATACAACACCATCAACAGAACCTTCAAAGTCAAGTACGGCTGTGTCGCCCGCTTTCATCTTACGATTTTTTGCAACATCAACAAGTGGAGCTTGCGCTTCTGCTAAATTTTTAATTCTTTCTTCAACAGCCTCATCAGTCACTGTAGGTTTTTCAAATTCTTTAACCATTGAAGCATAATCGCCTAGCTCAATTTCAGGACGCATAGCAATTTTCACAGTCACTTCAATTTTGTCATCGCTCTTGTCAAATTTACTAATATTAGGCTCACCGATTAAAGACTCATTTGTAATATTTAACTCTGCCAAACCTTTGCTCAGTACATCACGAAGAGCCTCTGCTTCAGCATCTTGAACTAAACGCTCACCATACTGTTTTTTAACAGCGTGAACAGGAACTTTACCTTTACGAAAACCGTCAATTTTTGCAGTTTTAGTAAGCTCTTTAGCAATTTTTTCAACTTTAGCGTTCACTTCTTCCATTAAGATTGTAGCTTCAATCTCCGCATTTGCACCGTCAATTTTGTTCGATTTGATTTCCATCAATTTCCTTTTATTATGTTTGTTCTTAATTAATTTGAACTATTATTTTGAGTAATAATATCTAAAAAGTGCTTTTAATTAGCTTTTTACTTCTTTGCACCACTTCTCTTTAAAATTTAGTACCACAATCCAGACTACGGCAACATCTATCATTACGTCCGCAAAGTTGAATACTGCAAAATTAAATCCACAGTGCCAGTAAACCATATCTACTACGCCGCCGTGAATAAACCTGTCATATATGTTCGAGAAAGCACCTCCGAGCATAAGTCCGGCTGGAAACGCATAACAGATTTTTTTCAAACTGATGACATAGCCAAGAATCCCGACAACTAGGACTAGTTGTATATATTTTAAATATTCATCCAAAAAGGAGAACATAGAAAATGCAACACCTTTATTATAGACTAGAATCAAGTCTATACACTCTGTATAGTATCTAAAACCATCAACAAATAACATTTTAATGTTTTGGTCAATTAGAAATACCCCAAGCATTGCCAAGGACAAAATAAGACTTAGACGAAATGTATGATTAGGCATTTAAATCTTTTTGTAAAAGTTCTATCATCTCATCCATTTTGGTATTCATAATTTTACTATCTTTGCACTCCAGTAATATTCTTAACTTATTTTCAGTTCCTGAATAACGAATAAGATGGCGTACATGTTTCTCATCTAAATCTTTGAGCTTTTCTTCAAGTCCAGTTATCTTATCAAGCGGTTTTTTAACTTTTATATTTATATTTACAAGTTTTTGCGGGTAAAGTTTAAAGGGACGAAGTGCTTTAGAAGCACTTTGTTTAGTCGTAATCATAAGGGCCAATACCTGAAGAGCAGAAACAAGTCCGTCTCCTGTTTTAGCAAAATCACTTACTATAACGTGACCGCTCTGTTCTCCGCCAAAGTTAATGTTTTCTTTTTTCATAATTTCTAAAACATTTTTATCGCCAACATCAGAACGAAACAATTTAAGTCCTTTTGAACTCATATAATCTTCAAGAGCTTGATTACTCATAACAGTAGAGACCATACCTCCACCTTTTAGAGTACCTTTGTCATTCATATATGAAGCTAAAGCACCTAAAAGCTGATCCCCATCAATAACCTCTCCTGTTTCATCAACGACAACAAGCCTGTCAGCATCACCATCAAGTGCAATTCCCAAGTCTGCTCTAAACTTAATTACACTGTCGCATAAATCTTTGGTATGAAGTGCTCCACACCCTTCGTTTATGTTAAAGCCATCTGGCTTGTCATGAAGTACAATTACATCTGCTCCAAGCTCTTCTAAGACTGTTGGTCCGACTTTATATGCTGCGCCATTGGCAGTATCAAGGACAATTCTCATACCTTGAAGTGAAAGTTCTCTAGGAAATGAGTTTTTTAACTGGACAATGTATCTTCCAATGACATCATCAATTCTTTTTGCCTTCCCTATATTCTTTTCTGTAGCCTGAGCATCCAGAAGAAGTTCATCGTTTTGATATATTGATTCTATCTCCTGCTCCACTGAGCATGAAAGTTTGTCTCCGTTTCCATCAAAAAATTTTATTCCATTATCTTCATACGAATTATGAGAAGCACTAATCATAATTCCAGCATCACATCTCATATTTTCCGTAATAAAAGCTATCGCAGGAGTAGGCATTGGACCAACTTCAATGACATCATAGCCAATAGCAGTAAGACCGCTTACAATAGCATTCTCTATCATATAACCGCTTCGTCTAGTATCTTTACCGATTAATATTTTGTTAGAGGTTGAATGTTTTTTGAAGTAAATGCCCGCAGCCATAGCAACTTTCATAGCAAGCTGGGCACTCAAAAATGAGCCCGCTTCACCTCTTACTCCATCTGTTCCAAATAATTTCATATGATTTTCCAATATTTAAGTGGCATATTTTAACATAAATATCTATATAAACGTAAAATATTGCATTTTACATTCTCTTTAACTTAAGATTAATTATATTTAAGCTATTATTGCGGACTAAAATTATATGAGAAGGACTCATTACATGGCAAATCACAAGTCATCAATTAAGAGAATTCGCCAAACAATCGTTCGTGCTGAGCGTAATCGTTTCTATAGAACTCGTCTTAAGAATATCGTTAAGGATGTTACAGCAGCTGTTGAAGCTGGTAACAAAGAAGAAGCTACTGCAGCATTTAAAGTAGCTAACAAGCAAATTCACAAATTTGTAAGCAAAGGCGTCTTGAAGAAAGAGACTGCATCTAGAAAAGTAAGTCGTCTACACAAAACTGTAAACGCTATATAAGGTTAACTACTTATGTTAGCAGATAAACTTAATCCGTTTATCAACCGCTATAATGAACTTAGCGAACTGCTAAGTTCACCTGATATAACTTCCGATATCAAACGTATGACAAACCTCTCAAGAGAACAATCTTCCCTTTTAAAAATCGTTGAAAAAGCAAAAGAATACCAAGCATTAGTAAAAAACATTGCTGAAACTAAACTTATGCTGAGTGACTCAGAGATGTTTGAAATGGCAAAAGAAGAGCTCAAAGAACTTGAACCTCGTAAACCAGAAATAGAAGAAGAGATAAAACTTCTTTTATTACCAAAAGATCCTAATGATGATAGAAATATTATTGTGGAGCTTCGGGCTGGTGCCGGTGGTGATGAGGCTGCAATTTTTGTTGGGGACCTTTTTGATGCTTATACTCGCTATGCAGATTTAAAGGGATGGAGTGTAGAATTATTAAGCACTTCTCCTTCTGATGCTGGTGGATTTAAAGAAGTTATTGCACTTATAAAAGGTGACCAGGTATATAGTCGGTTGAAATACGAAGGTGGAATACATCGTGTTCAACGTGTTCCCGCTACCGAATCTCAAGGACGTGTTCACACCTCTGCGATTACTGTTGCCGTTATGGCTGAAGTTGACGATGTTGAAATACAGATAAATGAAAATGATTTAAAGATTGATGTTATGCGTTCTTCTGGTTGTGGAGGTCAAAGTGTAAATACTACTGACTCTGCCGTTAGAATTACCCACTTGCCAACTGGCTTAGTAGTAACAAATCAAGACCAGAAGTCACAACATAAAAATAAAGAAAAAGCAATGAAAGTTCTTAAAGCAAGACTTTATGACCTGGAAATGCAAGAAGCACAAGCTAAAGATAGTGAGGCTCGTTCAGCGCAAGTTGGATCGGGAGACAGAAGTGGAAGAATTAGAACATATAATTATCCACAAAATCGTATCTCCGATCATAGAATTACTTTAACACTTTATAGGTTAGGTGAAATTATGCATGGTGGTCTTTTAGATGAGATTATTGAGCCGCTTATTGCTGATCATCAAGGTAAAATTGTTGAGGCTGCAGGGCTGTAATAGTTCTGTTTCCACAGCTATTAGCTGTGGATTTAAGAAAACTACTCAGTAAACTCAGTTACAAAAACTCTTTTCACTTCACCTCTAAAAGTAATTGTCTTATTGTTAACACCCAAATAAAGAGTTTCTCCACTTGTAGGATGAACCTCTATTTTGTCCGCAACTTTTTTTTCTAATAAAGCCACATAAAAACAAGCTGCCATTCCAGTTCCACATGCCAAAGTTTCATCTTCTACACCTCTTTCATATGTTCTTACTTTTAAGTTGTCCCCATCTACAAAAGCTATATTAACGTTAGCATTATATTTATATCTTAATTCTCTTGCTTCTTGTAGATCAAATGTTTCAATATCCTCAGTAAAATTAACAAGATGGGGAACACCAGTGTCAATCTTTACCCATGTTTTACCATTATACTCTATGTTTTTTTCTAAAATAACAGGCGGTGTTAATTCACTTAAAACCATTGTGCCATTAACCTCTGCAGATATTACTCCTGCCTGTGTTAAAAAACTCATTTTAGTGTCTGCAAGCTTATTTTCATAGGCATAATGGGCACAGGCACGACTGCCATTTCCACACATTTCAGCTTCACTTCCATCAGAGTTATAAAACTGCCACTCAAAATCATATCTGGCATGTGGAATTAAAACTATTAGACCATCAGCCCCTATCCCATTTTGTCTGTGACAAAGTTTTTTTGCCAGTTCACCTCTATCTTCTTTAACAAAAGTATGAAACACTACAAAGTCGTTTCCACTAGCACAATATTTAGATACTGTCATTCTTTCTTCTCCAGGTATTTAGCCTTAATATATTTCGATTCAATACTTTGTATTGAAATAATATCTCTATTTCTTGTTTTTATACTTATTTGTAAGCACTTCAACAAACTCTTCGCACTCAGTTTGCAGATGTTTCAAGTTTTTAGAATTGTCTATAACCCATGTCGCTCTTCTTTTCTTCTCATCAATAGGCATTTGAGAGTTAATTCTTTTAAGCGACTCCTCTTTAGAATAGCCATTTCTTTTCATAAATCTCTCAAGCTGAACAGCAGGAGGCGTATAAACAACTACGCACTCTTTTATATCATAAGCAGAGTTTTCAAAAAACAGCGGTATATCAATGAGATATGGAAATTTAAAAGTATCTTGTTTAATACTTCGTTGTTCTATTTCAGCTCTTATTTTTGGATGTAAAAAATCTTCTAATATTTTCTTAGCTTTATTGTCAGAAAATATCAAAACTCCAAGCTTGGCTCTATCAACTTTTGAGCCATGTACATACTCTTCACCAAAAGTCTCTTTAACCCAAGAGCTGTGCGCATCTAAAATTTCATGCGAAATTGTATCTGCATCAATAACTCTCATTCCGTTAAGGGCTAAAAGTGAAGCTACAGTACTCTTACCTGTAGCAATCCCTCCAGTCAGTGCAATAGCATATTCAAAAGCCATTAATTTCTGATTATTCCTAGATACTCTTTGCGAATATAGTTAGGCATGGCAAATGATGAAACATGCATATCGCAGTTATAGTAGTTCAAATCATCCAGCATATCTGATCTTTGTAAAATCACATCTGCAGTTGGATGGTACTCTTTAGAAGCTAAAAGTGCGGTTGAACCTGTACCAAGGTTGTAAGGCATTATCACTTTAAAGTAATTACCCAGTACTTGCATAAGAACTTTGTTGCTTTGTGTCTCTTCTAATGGATCATGTTTTATTGTAAGCTGTCCGTCTTCTTTTAAAACACGGCTAATATGAGCAACAACAGCAGCATCACCATTCATCTCGCATATAACAACATCAAAGCTAGCGTCGTCAAGACCACGAAGGCTGTCTAAGCTACAAGTAATAACATTTGAACTAATGTCAGTATGCTTCTGAACTTCTTTAGTTAAAAGATCTGCATCATTACTGATAATTAAAACATTCTCTGGAGTTTTGTTTGTACATAGTGGTACATGTACCATCATTTCTGGATAGATAAAAGATTTCATTTAAATAGTTCCTGTTTATTAATTATACGCGATTTTATCATATTTGTATTAATTTTACTTAATAAGGATATAATTGCGAAATATTTATATAAACATAAAGGTATTAAATGAATTACAATAAAATTAGATCATTTTGTAGAGTATTTCGTATAATTATTGGCTTAGCTTTAGTAGCGGCTGGTGTCATTACTGGAATTTTTTGGTTTTATCTAGGAGTATTACCTCTTATTGCTGGATTATTTAATTTCTGTCCACTTTGTATTTTTTCAAAAAAATGTGATTTACCACAAAATTCGGGGTCAAAATAATGAGTCAAATTAGTTATAAAGATGCCGGCGTTGATATTGACGCAGGCAATAGTTTCGTTGAGAACATCAAACCTCTTGTTAAATCTACTAGAATACCCGGTGTAATGGGTGGTATAGGTTCTTTCGCTGGAGCATTTGAGCTTCCAAAGGGCTTTAAAGAACCTGTAATGCTTGCAGCAACTGATGGTGTCGGAACAAAACTTAAACTAGCCATTGATTCTGGAATACATAATACTGTGGGAATTGATTTAGTTGCTATGTGTGTTAATGACTTGCTGTGTAACTTTGGAACTCCCTCTTTTTTTCTTGACTACTATGCGACAGGTAAACTTGATGTAAATGTAGCCACTAGTGTTGTAGCTGGCATAGCTGAAGGCTGCATTAGAAGCGAATGTGCCCTTATTGGTGGAGAAACTGCTGAGATGCCTGGAATGTACTCTGAGAACGATTATGACCTAGCAGGTTTTGCAGTTGGGGTTGCTGAAAAAAGCGAGATGGACAGAGTCTCTCTTGTAAGAGCAGGTCATAAACTTATAGCTCTTCCAAGTTCAGGTCTTCACTCAAACGGTTTTTCACTTGCGAGAAAAGTATTGTTTGAAAAGATGGGTAAAAAGTTTGAAGATGACTTTGACGGAAAAACTCTTATAGAGACTCTACTTACCCCTACAAATATCTATGTAAAAACATTTAAGGCACTTAAAAATGAAATAGTAGCTATGGCTCATATTACCGGTGGCGGAATTGTAGAAAACCTGCCTCGTGTTTTACCAGAGAACTTAATGGCAGAAGTTAAAAAAGAGTCTATAAAAGTTCTTCCTATCTTTAAACTAATGGCAGAACATGTAGCAGAAGATGAAATGTACAGAGCATTTAACATGGGTGTCGGAATGATACTTGTAGTTGAAGATAAGAATGTGCAAGCAGTATTGTCAAAAACTGACGGTTATTTAATCGGTGAGATCAAAGAAGGAGAACGAGCAGCAATTATGATATAGATCATAATTGTTGCTCGTGATAAGAAGCGGTGATGATATAGCCACTGCTTTAAGCATCTTGTTTTAAAAAATAAATGTAGTGCCTTTTTAAAGTTTAGTTTTCACAAGGCTAAGTTTAAACATAAGTACCTATTAAATAGGTACTTATCCCCTCTCTGACCGACACTAATCCAAGACCTAGAAATAAAAGAGTATTATTTAAACGGACTTTCTAAATCTTTTGTAACTGCACCAGGTACAGTCATAATGCCCATAAAACCATTCATATCAAGCAATGGATAACTGATTGCTATGTAGTATTTTGCATTTAAAGCTACTGCTTTATTATTCTCTATAGAAATACAGTATGGAAGTATAGCCGCGTTAGCACGACCGATTTTTTTAACAAATCTGCTTGTTCTGCGTCCAAGTTCATAACCTAAAAGTGTACTGTTTTCAGACAATTTAAGTTCAAATACGAGTTCTTTTCCATTCTTATAATCTTTTGCTTTAGCAAGCAAGTCAGCATTTGTACCTTCTGCGAGTAAATCTACATCTTTATAATAAGGCATGCTAATCATAAAATGATAATCAGCTAAGCCGTCAAATTCCCACACATCAGCTGATGGCTTCAAGTCTGGAAATGCTTTATTAATGCTTTCTAGCTGAGCACTGAAAACTGAATGGTTATATTCTTCTTGCATAAATGCTTTACCAAAGTAAACCGGGTTAGTAAAACTAATCATCTTCTCTTTGTCATCTACAAACAAACGAAGCACAGCAGCAAAAGCACGTCCTGGCTTAGCTGCTTCAGCTTTTAATGCATCATTTGTGAATACTATAGTTGTACCTTTTTTTATAGACTCATAAGAAGCAACTATTTCAAAACCAGCTTCTTCAAGTTTACTTGTAGCTGTTTTAGTATCTACGTGCTCACCAATAAGGTAAGCATTTACTTTTGTCCCTTCTAGTCCACTTTTAGCTGAGGGACCTGAAGCGCCACAACCTGAAAATATTACAACTGCAACAGTTGCTATTAGTGTTAATAATTTTTTCATATTTCTTTAGCTCCTAAGCTTTTCATAATTGCGATAATTTCATTATCTAAATCAATTATAGACTTGACCTTAACCGGATCTTTAATTTCCATTACAGAAGCCCAAGTAGAAAGGCGTGGCATTCCTACAATCATTTTGTCTGAACCTTCTTTAATATAGAAGTACATTGCACATGGAGCGAAAACACCTGCATCTGGACGAGCTTTGTTAAAGACGTTGTATGAGTATGTAAAGTGGCATAGTCCATATACAAAAAACTTGTCATATTCATCAAAAGGCATATCTAAATCATTATACGTCTCTTTAAAGTTTTTGTAACCCGCGATGATATAGTGCTTCTTTTCAAATGCATCTTCTAGTGAATATTGAAATTCTTCAGTGAAATCTCTTAAATCAATTTCTCTATCAACAGGAATTTCAAATGTCATCATAG
>JAGXIA010000096.1 GCA_024635885.1 Helicobacteraceae bacterium
ATGGGTAATTTAACTATCGCTGTACTTTGTGATGGAGTCGGCAGTGCAGATGGCGGTGCTGAGGCTGCTAAAAGAACTACTAATTATCTTATAAATAACTTCAAAATCAGACCAAAAACCTGGTCTATTGAAAAATCAATACTCTCCTTTATCAAGTCTATAAATACTATTCTTTATAAAGAGTCTATGGTTAATTATGAACGACCTGAATTGGTTACAACTCTGACAATTGTTGTTATAGAGGGGAATAGACTTTACGGTGCTAATGTAGGGGATAGCAGAGTTTACCTTTACAGAAACAACAGAATGAATCAACTCTCTTTTGACCATGCAATGGAGGAATCCGGATATGAAAATGTTCTTACTCAGGCCATAGGAATTGAGCAGACAATAGAACCTTTCTATTTTGAAAACATGCTAGAAAAAGATGACAAGATATTGCTTTGCAGCGACGGGCTATATAACTTGATGAGTGAAGATCGACTTGAGAGAGGTATAAGCTTAGGTGCTCACTCTTTAGTTAAAAAAGCAAGTAAATTGGTAGATGATGACCTCCCCGATGATACGACAGCCGTAGTAATAGAAATACTTGAAGCCAGTGAAGTTGCACGACTCAAACAACAAGAACTCCCAATACCCCGTAGTCTGAAAAAAGGTCAAACAATTGATGGCTATACACTGCAGAAATCTCTTATCCAAAATGACAGAACCTGGCTTTGCTCTAAAAAAACAAAACAGTATGTAGTTAAATTTGCCCCTCTTGAAGCCATAGATGATGAACATATTTTAGACTTTTTTGTAAAAGAGGCATGGAATGCAAAACGCTTAAAAGCCGATTTCTTCGCAAAAGCGGTAATACCAAAAAACAGAACTCAGAGATACTATGTAATGCAGCTTTTTGACGGTGAGGACTTAGACAAATACATTGCTCATAAGCAACTCAGTATAGATGACGGCGTTGCATTGGCTTCAGTACTTTTAAAAATGACTCAGTTCTTACTCAAATATGATTTGGTTCACGGAGATATAAAACCTCATAATATAATGCTTACAAAAGATAAAAATGAAAAATTAGAGTTTAAAATTATAGATTTTGGAAGTATTACAGAGATATTTTCAACAGACAATAAGGCTGGCACACCGAGCTTTTTATCTCCTGAAAGATTTCAAAATGAAGCTATAAGCGAGACAACAGAGATTTTCTCTATCGGGGTAACTCTCTATTTATTACTAACTGGTAAATATCCTTATGGAGAGATAGAGCCCTTTCAAAATCCTACTTTTAAAGATGCAAAGAAACCAAGCACTCATAATAAAAACATCCCGGATTGGCTAGACAGCGTAATACTCCGCTCAATAGCAATAGATAAAAATAGACGCTATGAACATTATTCGGAGATGGCTTACGAATTGAAATTTCCTTCAAAAGTAAAACCGTTTTTTTCTAAGAATGCAACATTAATCGAGCGATCACCTTTAATGTTTTATAGAATGGGCTTTGTTATAGTAACACTCATTAATATAGCACTTCTTCTTTTAATCGGCTATCAAAACAGCTAGTTATAGGTACTCTTTCTACTTATTATTTCTTATTTCTTTGCTCATTTAATATTTTACTAAATGCATACCATCTTTTATAATTTAATGTAAAATAAATATTATACTGTATAAATTATATACAATATAATGATTAATATAAGTATTTATAACTGTATAATTTTCAAAATAGGTAGTGCTTAATGAAAAATTAAGTTTATAAAGGAAAAGAAATGGCAGGATTTAAAGATTTAAAAGGACAAGGACACGCACCGACGTTGTTCATGGCTTTTTTATATTTCGATATGAGTTTTATGGTCTGGACTATGCTCGGTCCCTTAAGCACAGAGATTAGTGAAGCTTTAGCGCTTGCAGGGCATATGATGACAGCTGGGGAAAAAGCAACTCTTCTTTCTCTTCCAATTCTTTCAGGTGCACTTTTAAGAATCCTGCTTGGTTTCGGTGTCGATAAGCTTGGTGCAAAAACTACAGCACTTATGGCACAGACTGTTGTTATCGCAGCTCTTTTAACTGCTTTTTTCATGGGCAGTAATATTACATATAACGCTTTACTTATAGTTGCACTTGGTCTTGGTTTTGCAGGGGCATCTTTTGCAGTTGCACTTCCACAAGCCGGTCAATGGTATCCGCCAAAACTTCAGGGTGTTGTTTTAGGAATTGCAGGTGCCGGTAATATCGGTGTTGTAATCGACTTTTTATTTGCTCCAAAAATTGCTGAACTTTGGGGATGGGAATCAGTATTTGGTGTAGGTGCAGCAATGGCTATTGTTGTTCTTATCGCTTATGCTTTCTTAGCTAAAAATGCTCCCGCAGATGTTTATACTGCTCGTCCTAAAAAGTTGAAAGATTATGCAAAACTGCTTAAAGACAAAGACACTTGGTGGTTTAACCTTTTCTATGCAGTAAGTTTTGGCGGTTTCGTTGGTTTCGCCGGATATATGAAAGTTTATCTTATGAACACGTATCAGGCTGATATGGGTTCGTTTGGTATAGATGTATTTAATGAGCCAAATGTAAAAGTAATTGCTGGATACTTTGGAGCATTAACTATCTTCGCCGGTGCTGTTCTCCGCCCTGTAGGTGGAGCAATCGCTGACAAGCTTGGCGGTATTAAATCACTTTACATCTTCTTTGGTGTAGTTGTCCTTTTAGCGATCATAAACGCGACAGTAACACTTCCTTTTGGTATAGCTATTGTAGTTTTATTTTTAATCATGGCAAACCTTGGTATGGCCAACGGTGCTGTTTTCCAACTTGTTCCACAAAGATTTGGTAAAGATATCGGAATCATGACAGGAATTATCGGCGCAGCTGGTGGTCTTGGCGGTACTGCTCTTATTAAAACTCTTGGTTGGTCTAAAGGGGCGTTTGATGGTTATTCTGCTGGTTTTATGATTTTCGCAGTTGTTGTTTTAGTGGCTCTTTCAGGAATCTCTTTAGTGAAAACTAGATGGAGAACGACTTGGGGTGTGAGCGCTGGCGGTAGAATATAAGCCTAAAAGCTTATCTAAAATAAGGAAAAGTCATGAAATACAGTACATTGCCAATTATTTTAAAAGATATGAAAATCCTTCTCATCGGCGGAGGGAAGGTCGCTCTTCAAAAAGCTGAAGTATTAGTAAGAAATAAGATTGATTTTAAATCTATATCAAACGAGTATATAGCCGAGTTTGAAGCTATCGGTATAGAAAAAATCGTTAAATATTTTGAACTTCAAGATATAAACTCTTACTCAGTTGTTATAGATGCAACAGGCTCACATGATGTTATGCAGCAGATTTTAGAGCATAAAAAGAACAATAATTTTTTATATAACTGTGTAGATGTACCCGATGTCTGTGACTTTTTCTTTGCAGCACTTATAGAACATGGAGCACTAAAAATTGCTGTTTCCTCAGCGGGTGCAAGTCCGACTTTGGCTCAAAATGTCAGAGACAAAATTGCAAGAATGTTGCCTCGTGGGTTGGAAGAACTAACAAACACTCTTCAAACAAAACGTGATATGGGCGTTATTGATATTAAAGAAGCAAAAAAGCAAACCGCGAAGATGCTTGGAAAGGTAAGCCTTGTTGGCTGTGGAACAGGCGATGTGGATTTACTGACTATTAAAGCCTATAAAAGTATTCAAAATGCGGATGTTGTTTTTATAGACCATTTGATTAGTGAAGAGATTATTGAGATTATTCCGCAAAACACGATGAAAATCTCAGTAGGCAAGAAAAAAGGTGCTCACAGTGTAAAGCAAGAGACGATTAATGAGATGTTGATTGAATATGCTTCAAAAGGTTTGGATGTAGCAAGGCTTAAAGCCGGAGACCCCTATATATTTGGTCGTGGAGCGGAAGAAGCTCAGGCACTTATGGAACATAATATCAGAGTTGATGTTATTCCGGGTATCTCTTCTGCCCTAGCCGGACCACTAAGTGCCGGTATCGCCCCAACTGCAAGAGGGTATGCTACAAACCTCTCTATTGTCTCTGCTCATTTGGCGGGAAACAGAATAAATACGCAGTGGATAGAGTTGCTTAAGATGAAAAACCATACAACCATAGTTTTAATGGGACTCTCCCGTGCAGATGAGATTGTGCAGGCAGCCCTAGAAGCAGGAGCAGATGGCGCACTTCCTACTGCTATTATCTCAAATGCATCACGCCCTAACCAAAAGAGAATCATAACAACTCTTGAACAACTTCCACATGCCGCTAAAGATGCTCCAAGACCAGGGATAATAGTATTTGGCGATGTTGTGAACTTGCATAAAATCTTGCCTCAGTATGAGTGTGAAACGGAGAATTTGAATGAAAAAATTGCATGAGGCTTATCTGGAACGCAGTAAAAAAATAAATAAAATAGAGGAGATTAAAAACTCCAAAAATCCTATGAGAGTTTTTGAACAGATAGAGATATACGCCAAAGAAGGCTATGCCTCAATCCCTGATGAAGATAAAAAGTATTTCTTAAAATGTTTTGGTATTTTTGACAAAAACTCCAAAACACCACAACAATTTATGATGAGAGTAAGAGTAACCGGAGGCCATCTAAATGCACTCCAAGCAAAAATTATAGGTGAAATAGCAAGAGATTATGGAGAGGATTATTTAGATATTACAACAAGAGCACAAGTAGAACTGAGATACCTTCACATTGAAGATATGCCACAAGTTCTGCAAAAACTTAAAAGTGCGGGCTTGGATTCTTACCAGACAGGTGTTGATAATTTTAGAAATATTGTAACCGACCCTTTAGATAAAGCAGGCTTCGACAACGTCCTTGCTTCCTATGAGCTTGTGCAAAAATTGCAGAAGCTATTTCTTTATAAGCCTGAATGGATCTCAACACTTCCAAGAAAGTTCAATACAGCTATAACGGGTTCACTCTCTAACAGATGTAATGTCTTTGGTCATGACTGCTCTTTTGTTTTAGCTCAAAAAGATGGTGTTTATGGCTATAACATGTACCTTGGAGGCAAAGTAGGTGTTATTGCCAAAGATACAGATATATTTTTAGCTTCAGAGGATGAAGTGCTTATTGCCTATGAAGCTATTATAGAGCTATTTAAAAAATTTGGGTTTAGGGACAATAGAAACAAAAATCGATTGCACTATTTAATAGAAGCCGTTGGAATGGATGAAATCTCTCGTGCTATTCGTGAGAAGGCAGGCTTTGACTTTGCAACTGCAGGTGAAACTATGACAAAGATGAATCCTAATGATACAGAGCATGGAAAAGTACAGCTTCGTGATGGAAGTTTTAGCGTTCAGATCGTTGTTCCTTCAGGTGTTTTTACTGGAAGTGCACTTATAGAAGTGTCCGAGTTGAGCGAAAAATATGCAAATGGCGAAATAAGATTCAGTGTTGAACAAAATATCTATATCCTTGGCGTAAAAGATGTAAATACAATGCTTAAAGAGGAGTTGTTTGAGACATATAAAAATGTAAACACTCCCTATTTCAACAACCTTATCGCATGTGCAGGAACCAAACATTGTACTTTTGGGGTTATTGAGAATAAAGAAGATGCAATTAATATGGCTGAATATTTGAGTAAAAATGTAGCTTTAGAATCCGGAAAAATAAGAATGTACTGGTCGGCCTGTGTCAAAGGCTGTGGCACACATGAGATTGCAGATATAGGTTTTGAAGGATGTAAGGTGAAGGTAAATGGAGTCGTCGAAGACGGTGTTCATATTACTCTTGGAGGAAAAGTAGTAAGTGAGGGTAAACATGGATATTCTGTTATAAAGTCAGCCCCATTGAAGTTTGCCCATTTATATATTGAGAGTCTTGTTCTTGGCTATAAGAAATTACGAGTCAAAAATGAATCTTTTGAAAATTACCACGACCGAGTTCTCTCTTTATACAGTTCGGCATATATAGGTTTTGTAATGCAATTTGAGGCCTATTTAAGGGATAAAAATATAGAGATAGATTTTAATTTTAACACACTGGCTAAAACTGGAAAAAATGAAGAGTTCGAGATTTTTGAATTTGGCAGAAAACTTTATTACCAACTTTCAAAAGAGACACCGTTTACTGCCTACAGGGGCTTCACAAATAAAAATAAAAAAGAAAAAGCAAAGGATATTAGAATGTTAGTCCCCAAAATTGACGAAAATTTAGCGCTTTTGATATCTGGGACGCTAGAGAGTGAAGACAAAAGAGCGGGTAGCTTTTCGGAGTTGCTGAGTCATATCGCATTGTAAATAGATTTCGCGAGTTAGATGTGATACAATCATAAAATGAAACTATCACATTTAAAACAAATAATCACTTATTTACAAAACTTTACAAAAATATCAGCTATTCATAGAGTCTCCGACACCATCGTTAAAATTGTATTTGACAAGGATAATGAGGTTTATTTTGAGATGCAACGCTCAAATTCAACTATG
>JAGXIA010000097.1 GCA_024635885.1 Helicobacteraceae bacterium
TATACCAAATATGGGTGTGCATAATGCAGTGAATGATGCTGTTATGACAGCTATGATTTTTTTAAAACTCAAGGTATAAAAGGCAATGGTATTAGATGATTAAAGTATTAGTTATTGGTGGTGGATATGGCGGACTTAGAGTTATTGAGAGTTTGCAAAATCAGGATGATATTGAAATTATTTTAGTGGATCAAAATCCATATCATTACCTTCAGACAGAGGCTTATGGTTATATAGCTGGAAAGTTTGATGTGCATGACATAGCTATTGATTTACAAAGTTGGTGTGAAGGCTTTGCAAAAGTTAAATTTATACAAACAAAAATCACCTCTCTTGATTTTGAAACTAAACTTGTTCACTCTGAAGATGAAAGCATTTCTTATGATTATGTGATTTTAGCAGTTGGAGCAAGAACAAATTTCTTTTCATTTATAGAGGGACTTAGAGAAAACAGTTATGGGGTTAAATTTTTAAATCGCGCGTTTAACTTTAGAAAAGAGTTTGAAGATTTACTTTATAACAAATTAAATACTAAACTAAGTGATAAGCCTGAGAAATTCAATATTGCCGTTGGCGGAGCAGGCTTAAGTGGCGTTGAAGTTGCTGCAGAGATGGCTTATGTATTAAAAGACTATGGAAAAACAATTGGTGCACGCGCTGAAGATATAAATATTTATCTTATAGATGCAAGTGCCACTATTTTACCTGGAGCAAGTTCTTTTATTATAAAAAATACTCAAAAAAGACTTGAAAAATTGGGTGTAAAGATTCTAACAAATGCTTTTATATCAAAGGTTGATTCGAAAAAAATATCCTTTAAAGAGGGTGAAGACTTGGAATATTGTTTTATGATATTTACGGGTGGAATTAAAGCACCCCCGTTGAATGAAACTATAGAGTGTGAAAAAAATAGAATCAATCAGCTGATTGTGGACAAAACATTAAATGTTTCAGGATATAAAAATGTATTTGCTATAGGTGATTGCATTGAAATGAAGGACGAGCATGAAAATATTTTGCCTCCAACAGCTCAAAGTGCAGAGCGAAGTGCAGAATATGTTGCTAAAGCTATAAGAACTCGTATACAAAGAAAAGAACCTGAACCATTTAAAGCAAACATAATGGGAATATTTGTAGCACTTGGTGGTCAGTACGCCGTTGGAGAAGTTTTTAAGTTCATAAAAGTACAAGGTTATACAGCTTATCTTTTAAAGAAAGCTATAACTTATGGGTACTATAAAGGCCTTAAACTAAGGATTAACACAGGCTTTAAAAATAGGATTAAGAATAAAAACATTTAAAGTCTAAATGTAGAATTCTGAAACATATTTTAAAAATAAATTTTATTTTTTTTGCAAGCTAATATTGATTTTTTATAAGATATAATTTTTCATACTAGCATAAAAAAGAGTTAAACATACAAGGAAAACTGATGTCAGAAATTGAAAAAAAACCGGTTTTTAAACCAAATAAAGAATTTAGCAAAACTGCTAGAATTAAAAATATGTGTGAATACCATGACTTGCAAGATGCAGCTATTGAAGATTATGAAGGTTTTTGGGGAAAATATGCCACAGAAAAACTTGATTGGATTGAACCGTTTACAAATGTATTGGATGAGAGTAAATTTCCATTTGTAAAATGGTTTGAAGGTGGAAAATTAAATGTTTCTGCACAGTGTATTGACCGTCATTTAGATACTCGTAAAAATAAAGCTGCGATTATTTTTGAAGGTGATAGAGGTGATGTAGAAGTTATTACTTATTTAGATTTATATAAAAATGTAAATAAGTTTGCTAATCTTTTAAAAGAAGATTTTGGTGTAAAAAAAGGTGACCGTGTAGTTATCTATATGCCAATGATTCCTGAAGCTGCTTATGCGATGTTAGCATGTGCCAGAATTGGCGCAATACACTCTATCGTATTTGGTGGTTTTTCTTCAGAAGCTTTAAAAGATAGAATCGAAGATGCACAGGCTAAAGTTGTCATTACTGCTGATGGAGCCTACAGAAAAACTAGACCATATATGTTAAAACCAGTTGTTGATGCAGCTTTAGAAGGTGAAACACCTGTAGAAAAAGTTTTAGTTGTAGAGAGAAATAATGAAGATGTTACTTGGAAAGCTGGAAGAGATTATTCATACAATGAACTAATCAAATCTAAGTCAGGCAAATGTGAACCAGAAGTTATGGATGCAGAAGACCCATTATTTCTACTGTACACATCAGGTTCAACAGGTAAACCAAAAGGTGTTCAACATAACTCTGCAGGTTACATTCTTTGGGCACAAATGACAATGGAATGGGTATTTGATGTAAAAGAGAATGACACTTACTGGTGTACTGCCGATGTTGGCTGGATTACAGGGCATACGTACATAGTTTACGGTCCACTTGCAATGGGTGCTACTACTGTAATGTTTGAAGGTGTTATTACTCATCCGGATGCCGGCCGTCCTTGGAAAATGGTTGAAGAACATAGAATTAATCAGTTTTATACTGCTCCAACAGCTATTCGTGTACTTCATAAGATGGGTGAAGACGAGCCTAAAAAATATGACTTATCATCATTGAAAGTTTTAGGAACAGTTGGTGAACCTATTGATCCTCCGGCATGGAAATGGTACTACGAAGAGGTAGGTAACTCTAAATGTGCTATTGTTGACACTTACTGGCAAACTGAGACTGGTGGACATGTTGTTTCTCCTCTTCCAGGTGCTACACCTATTAAGCCTGCATGTGCAACATTTCCATTACCTGGAATCATGGCTGAGATTTTAGACTCTGATGGTACTAAAACTGAAGTAGGTGAGACAGGTCTTATGTGTATTACCCGTCCATGGCCTGCGATGATTCGTGGTGTTTGGGGTGACGAAGAGAGATTTGTGAAATCTTATTTTGGTGATGTGAAAAAAGATGGCAAACCAGTTTACTTTACAGGTGATGGTGCCCGTTATGATGAAGATGGGTATATAACTATTACCGGTCGTACTGATGATGTAATCAATGTTTCTGGACACAGGATGGGGACTGCTGAAGTTGAAGCAGCTATCAAAAAACATCCAAATGTAGCGGAAGTTGCAGTTGTTGGAAAACCACATGAAATGAAAGGTGAAGGTATTTTCGCCTATGTCGTACTAAAATCTGATGAAGGTATTGCTGATGAGGTGGAAGAGGTTAAAGCGATTAACAATGTTATTAAGCACGAAATAGGAAATATTGCTATTTGTGATGATATGGTTTTTGCTCCTGGACTTCCAAAAACTCGTTCAGGTAAAATCATGCGTCGTATTTTACGCTCAATTGCTAAAGGTGAAAAAATTACTCAAGATATTTCTACTCTTGAAGATCCAAGTATAGTTGAGAAAATCAACAACATGGTAAATAAATAACTATAACTTCATGGCATGTGGAATTAATTTCCACATGCCAAACTACAAAAATGCTATAATTTCATAAATAATACAAAAAGAGAACTTATGGAACTTTGTGTAGCACTTGACCTCCCTACAAAACAAGCAAATTTAGAACTGGTAGAGAAAATAAAAAGTTATGATATTTGGCTTAAAGTCGGACTTCGTACATACATTCGTGACGGTGAAGATTTTTTACTGGAACTTAAAAAAATAAATCCAGATTTTAAAATATTTTTAGACCTGAAACTTTATGATATACCAAATACTATGGCAGATGCTGCAGAGTCTATAATGGGGCTTGGTGTTGATATGTTCAATGTTCATGCTAGTGCTGGAAAACGTGCTATGAAAGAAGTTATGCAGAGATTAAGCAGTTATGAGTCAAGACCAATTGTTTTAGCAGTTACTGCTTTGACTTCATTTACTGAAGAAGAGTTTACAGAAGTCTACGAAAAAGACATTACAGCAAAAGCTGATCAGTTTGCAAAAGATGCTTATGACAGTGGACTTGACGGAGTTGTTTGCTCGGCTTTTGAGAGTGAGTCTATAAAAAGAGTGACTTCAAAAGAATTTATGACACTGACGCCTGGAATTCGTCCTTTTGGTGAAGATGCTGGTGATCAAAAAAGAGTAGCAGACATACCGTATGCGAAGAGTGCTTTAGTTGATTTTATAGTTGTAGGCCGTCCGATTTATAAGTCAGATAATCCGGCTCAAGTAGTGACAAGAATTTTAGAAAAAATTTAACTCTATATTTGAAATTATAGGGTAAAAGGGCAAAAACATTTTTTTAAGCTGTCTATTATAATATTATGATTATAATTCCCCTCTTCAAATGGACGAGTGGGTGAGCGGCTGAAACCACATCCCTGCTAAGGATGCGTACGGGTAACTGTACCGAGAGTTCGAACCTCTCCTCGTCCACCACTGAAGAAAAACTCCCCAAAACACGTACTTTAACAAAAAGTTACTTGTCCACCACTAGTTTTCTACAGTTTTTTCTACATAATTGATACACTTTATTACTTGAAAAAGAGTAATACAAATGTTACAAAAACACAAAAATGGTACTTATTACTTCAGGTACATTATCCCCAAAGACTTACAAGACATATTTAATACAAAAGAGATATTAAAAAGTTTAAAAACAAAAAATAAAAAAGTAGTCGATGTGTTATATAATGACAAGGTTAAAGAACTTGAACAAATTATATATTACATAAGGACTAAAGTGTTAAGTGAAAAAGAAATCAATTTAATGATAGATGACTTTAAAAAGAATGAAGTCACAAGAGTAAATACACTTTATACTGAAACTCCTAACCCTGAAAGTTTATATGATTTTGATGATTTTGAAGAAAATATAAAGATATATAAAGGGTATATACAAGAAAAAGATTATTCATATATTGATGAAACAATACAAGAATTATTGAAAAAATTTAATATAGATAATTACACAGAAGAACAGTACAATGAACTAGGAAGACAAGTTTGTTTAAGTTATTGTGGACTTAATGAGTATATAGATAACTTGATACAAGGTAAAGTAAGACTTGACGACAAATACAATATGTTACAGTTTACTTCAAAGACGATAGTTGAAAACTTTAAAACTTTTAATAATGTACAAAAAACTAATATAGTTGGTGTTACATTAGGAGAATATTGGGATAAACTATTTGAATATTTAATCAATATAAAAAAACTTAGTGAGTCTTCCCTTAAAGGTTATCGAAGTTCAAAAAAGTATTTAAATTTATTTTATAATGACGATACAGATGTTGGAGTGTTTACAAAGAAAATATTTAGAGATTTACAAGTTACATATACAAAATTACCGATAAAAACTTGTAGTAATAAAAAATATGAAAATATGACAATTAAAGAACTTACAGAGTTAGATGTTGACAAGTTAAACAATAAAACTATTAACGTACAGTTTAGTTATTATAAAGTGTTGTTTCAAGAGTTAGTATATGATGAAATTACACATGAGAATATTGTTAGTGTAAAAAAATTACCGGAACAAGACTCAAATAAAGAAAGATATTCAGATAAAGATTTAGAGAAAATATTTACTTCAGAATTAGATACAAAATATAAAAATTTATGTAAAATTAGTTTATATACAGGAATGAGATATAGTGAGATACTTTTTTTAAAAACACAAGGTATAGTAAATGTTAATGGTGTAGATTGTATAGAAATTAAAGAAGGTGACACGAGTACAAAAACTAAAAACTCAGTACGAACAATACCAATACATAATGAAATAAAAACATTAATAAAAAACTCACAAAAAACTACTACGAATAATTACTTATTTTATAATGGAAATAACACTGATGAGGAAGTATTTGGAACTGTAGAAAATAAAAATATAAACAAAGAACTTAATAAAATCATTATTGATAAAAATAAAACATTTCATTCGTTTAGGAAAAATTTTATAACTAAACTTTACGAAACGTCTCCTACACAAGAAAGTTTTATTAAAGTATTAAGTGGACATAGTATTAAAAATAATATAACATTAAGTGTTTACGGAAATGTTAATATAAATGAACTTTTTAAGATGGTGGAAAAGGTTGAGTTTGATATTAACTATTAGATAAAAGACTTAATCCTTTTAAGTAACGAAAAAGTAACTACACCCCGTTATTTGACTCTTATAAATATGTATAAACTTAGGAGTTTATACAATGACTACAGAACAGACACTACACAACTTACTTACAAAAACTACACACACTACACTACTTAAGAAAGACAGTAAAGGTAATGAAATATTACTAGACAAACTGTTGACTACAATCAAACTTTTAAAACTTGATAAACAGATTACTAAGGGTTTAAAGTAATGAAAAATTTCAAAACTTTAGTAGAAGAAAACAAAGTATATAAACTGTATGAACTTATAGTACAGAGTATTGATAAAGTCGATGATAACTTAAGTGTAGATGAATTTAGTAAAGTGATAACTAAGGTACTTGTAAACGATTACGGTTCACATAACTATGACAAGTTTATAAAAGTATTAGTACAAGGATTGAAATAATGGACTACAAAGGATACTTGAAAAGATACGGTGTAGGTTTAGACACAAAACAATTTTTGGAAGAAGTTAAAAAAGATAGATTAACGGATAAAGAAATAAAAGAAAAGTATAAAACAAAAATTAAAGAGATTAGAACTTTTAAAGAATATTTTGAGAGTAAGTAATGGGAAAATTTACAACAGAAAATCAACCAACAATTAGAAAAAGTCGTAAAGGTGTTAAAAACAAAAGTACAGTACTTAGAGAAACTTACTTTACTTTATTTAATGACAGTTTAATAGGACTAAATCCTAAAGAGTTATTGAGAATTACAGTAGAAAAAATACTTATTAAAGACAATGTAACAAGTAGTGAATTAGAACTACTAGTTAAAGTTTCTTTGAGTTTACTACCGTACGAAATTGAACAACAAAAACAAGAGTTAATAAAAAATACAGTTAACAAGAAAAGTGTACATATTGTAGATACAAATGAGTTACTAGAAAGTTTTAAAATAACAGGAGATACAAATGAAAAATGATTTAAAAAATATTATGACAAATAATGAACTAATAAGAGAAAAAGTAAAAGTAGTATTCAATAATGGATTAAAACACTATTTGAATAATGATGGACAAATGAGTACTTTAGTTGAGAAGATAAAAGAACTTGATTTAACTGGTACTGATACAGTTAACTACAATTTAGAAATAGAAAATATTATTAAAGTAGTTAGTGATACAAGAGGATTTACAGTAAGTGAAACTATTGATTATATGTACACTGTAATTGAAACTTACTATAACGAAATTAAAAATACATATAGTTTATTTTACGAGGTAACTAATAATGATTAAAAAATTAAAGACAGTACAGGAACTAAAAAATAGTAAATTTGATAGTTATATAAAAGACTACATGAACAGTAAAGAATTTGACGATTATTTACAAGAGTACTTTAATAGATGTTACATCAAAGAAAATGAAGACCAACGAGATACAATTCATAAAAATGATGAAAAAATAGATAAACAACTAGAAAGATTAAAAGAGATTGAAGAACAAATTACTTTTACAAAAGTACAAGAAGACTATATTAAAAGAAATAAAGTTGTAGGTGTAACTGATGTTGGTAGGACAGTACTTAAGACATTAGATGAAAGTAATACTAAAAACAGTACAGGACTCACAGGGTATGAAGAAATGAGTTTAAAGACTTATGTTAAAGGTAAGAAAAACTATGATTTTATCGTTGAGAGAGTTAAACAAGGAGATACACTTAGAGAAGGGATGTTAAACGGGTCACAGGACACTTATACAGTACAATTAGTGCAAATTTCACAAACATTCTTCCACCTCTTTCACTTTTAGCCTTCCACTGATTTCACAAACTGCCTTCCACTCTTTTCACTTTTCACCTTCCACTTTTTAAGTGATTTGTGAAAAGATTTTGGAATTTTAGTTGGCGA
>JAGXIA010000098.1 GCA_024635885.1 Helicobacteraceae bacterium
GACCACTCCGTTATGAGCGGAGGGCTCTAACCAACTGAGCTAAAGACCCACTTTTGTTTGTAGGGCGCAATTTTACTCAAGAGCACCTTATAATTTGCTGATTTTATCACAATATTTTTCTATTCTGTAATTTTACTTTGTGTTTACCATCCAAAGAGAAAATACATCCAGATAATTCCAAAATGATTGTATAGATTCTTCAGATACACCCTCTTCTTTTAGTTCCATTAGTATTGGTTTGTAAAGCTCTAACCATGTATTTCTAGCTTGTTCATTTATTCTAAAAGGAGCGTGTCTACCTACCATTCTAGGTGCTCCACGATTTTCATTAAAATATGCTCTGCCTCCACAAATCTGAATAAAAAAATCACTAGCGTGTTTTTTTGCCATTTCAAATTCTGCTTCATCTTTTGGAAAAAGATGTGCAATGTTACTATCTTTTATAAGTTCGTAGTGTACAAAAATAAGTTCCCTTATTCCTTCTTCTGTTACCTCAGCTAAAAACTTTGGTATTGGCTTTGTTACTGGTGGTCTATCACCGAATGGAGCATGTGTTATATTTAAATTCATTGATTTTCCTTTATTGGTGGTTTTATTTTATATGTTACTGCATAAAGAAGCGGAACATACACTAGGTTTAATACAGTTGCCCATGCTATTCCAAAGCCAAGAGAGACTGCCATAGGTTGGAGGATCAATGCTTGACCTGAAGCGAAAAAGATCAGTGTAAGCAGTCCTAAAACTGTTGTTAAAGATGTAAGAAGTATAGGTCTTAATCGTTTTTTTGCTTTTTTCATTAAGTCTTCTGTATCTTCTGCATCTTTTATGAAACTTACCATTATAAGTCCGTCATTAACAACAACACCAGCAAGACCTACTATACCTATCATTCCCGTCATCGTCATGTTTAAACCCATGATTAAATGTCCAAAATAGACCCCGAATAAAACTAAAGGAATAGTACTGATAACAATCAAAGATTTCTTTATAGAATCAAACAACCACACCAATGTGATAAAAATCAAAAATATTGCTATAACAGCTGACTGCAGCATTTCAATCTTGTTTTTATTGTTCTCTTTTTCTTCACCTTTAATATCTACAGTAAAACCATCATTTTTCAGTTTTTCAAAGGCAGGAGCTATTTTGTTCATAACTTCAGTCGAAGTTATAACTGCTTTATCTAAAGAGGCAAACAGACTTCGTATTCTTATGCCGTCTTCTTTTTTAAGTTCGACAAAACCTTGTATAATAATAAAGTCACACACTTCTTTTAGTTCAATAAACTGGTCTGTTGAAGGAACTCTAACCTCCATTGTACTTATAGAACTTAGTTTTTCATTTGCCCCACTTTCTATCTTAATACGGACGAGTCCACTTTCGTTAAACATTTTTCCATATTCACCTTTTAAGTAATATGCTCTCAGTTCATTCGAAATTAACTCTTCATTAAATCCAAGTCTCTGTCCATAACTGTTTACACGAAGTTTTAGTTCTTTCTCTCCAATGTCTGCATCATTAGAAATATCTTTTACCCCTTCAATCTTACTCAGCTCATCTTCTAAATATTTTAATCCCTCGAGTGTACTTTTTTCATTTTTACCGCTTAGACTAACTTCAATATCATGTGCAACAACTCCAGCCCCAGGAACTCTAACAACTAACTCTTCATAGACTGTAGTCTCTCCATCTTTGAGCTTTCTAAATGGCTTTACAACTTCTTCTAATATTTTTGCTATCTCTTTTGCATCATGTTTTCTTATCAGCACATTTTTGTCATACCCGAAAGAAAACAGTGGGCTTATATATGTGTCAAAAACATTGCTCGGAGCTCTTTCATGTAAATCTACAAATATATGAAAAAAGTTTTCACCTGTCTCTACCCTGTTTTTAGCGTCCATCCTAAAGCCAATCACTGATGTTACAGAGGAAACATCATCTTTATCAAGCTTGGCTATTAATGACTTTTCTATTGTAGTTACTACTTTTTCTGTATCTTTTAACTCACTGTTAATATTCACTTTCCCAATTACATATACTTGAGTGGTGTCAAAATCTGGAAAAAGTTGAAATTTAGAATTTTTCACTAAAATAAATGTTAAAGCAAAAATACTTACGACGATTAAAATTAATGAAGCCCATTTTCTCTTAAAAACAAAATGTAAAACTTTGGAGTGCCATGAGTGAAGTTTTTTCCAAAGTCTTTTAGTAAAGCTTCCATCTTTTGAAACTTTTAAAAAATCATGCGCATGTAAAGGTAAAAAGAAAAATGCTTCAAACAAAGATGAGAGTAGCAAAACTGTAATCATAATAGGAATAATTTTTATGAAAGTGCCCATTTCACCACTGAGTAAAAGCATAGGTAAGAATGCAAAAACTGTTGTAAGCGTAGCGGTTAAAACGGCAGGAAACATTTCAATCGACCCTACTATTGCAGCCTCTCTTCTGTCCATACCCTCTTCCATATGTCTGTAAATATTTTCAGCTACAACTATCGCCTCATCAACAAGCATACCAAGAGCTATGAGCGCACCAAGTAAAGAGAGCATATTTAAACTGTGTCCTAGCAGTTCGCTTACTATAAGACCTATCATAAAACTTACAGGAATTCCAATAGCAACAACTATTGCAATCCCTTTGTTTATAAAAATAAGCATAGCAATAGAGACGAGTATAAGACCAAAAATAATGTTAGAAAAAACAATATTTAAGCGATTTTTTATCCAAACTGATGTGTCTGTATATATTTCATATTTAAACTCTGGATACTTTAAAGAATTTTCTTTTAAAATTTCTCTAATATCTTTTACTAATGATATGGCATTACCATCTTTAGATTTTGTTACATTTACAGATATATTTCTATGCCCATTAAAATGTGAGAGTTCTATCTCATCACTCAGTTCAAAAGAGACATTTGCTATGTCACCAATGCGAACTCTATAACCGGAGACATTAATAATTGTATCTTCAATACTTTCTTTATTTTTTTCTCCGTTAAAGGTAGATATATAGAGATGAGAGCCTTTCTCTTTTATGGTTCCAACCGGAAAAATAGAACTTATTTTCTCAAGTGCCTGAATTGCTAAAACAGGCTGCAAGCCATAAGCTTGAAGTTTTTTCTCATCAATGGTAATAACTAACTCTTCATCAGCATCACCGCGAATAGATATGTCACTTAAATCTTTTAACCTGCTAAGTTGACTCTTTAGTTCATCAGCTTTTAAAAGCAGTTCATCTTTTTGTACATCACCGGCAATTGCAATAAGAACAAGAGGAAAAGCATGTGTTTTTAACTTTGCTATTGGCTCAGCCATATCAGCCGGCAAGTCTTTTCTAACAGTACTTAGAATATCTTTTACATCATTAAGCACACTTGCATTGTCTGAACCTGGTTTGATATCTACACTTATAGAAAAAGAACCATTTCTTATACTTGTTGTTATTACATCAAGATCATCTATATTTTGGAGATCATCTTCTATACTTTTAACGACCATCTTGTCTAAAATATCTGCTGAAGTACCGACATAACCGCCGGTTATAGAGACTTTATCCATAGTCATTGGAGGAAATATTTCTTTTGGTATATTGATGTAAGCAAAAATTGATAAAAGCATTATAAACCCAAGCAACATATGGTTTAGTAATGGTTTATCAATAGCGAACTCTATAAATTTACGAATCATTATTTATTTATCTTTTTAAAATATTGTATCAAGAATTTGATTTTTAAATCTGATAAACTCAACAGAAGTTCTAATAAGTCTATTTTCTTCTTTTAAAATATCGTACTCACCCTGTAGTTTTGAGATATCTCTGCTTTTAAAATAAATTTGTTCTTGAATATATATTTTTGGAAACATAAACATACATATAAAAGATAAAACGAAAAAAACATATAAAAAATAGTTAAAATTCAGACTCTTTTTTGGATTTAATACTAAATCTACCTCATCTAATAAATCTAATTGATCACTCATGATACATCCATTTCAAAAACTCTCATTTTTGCACTTCTGCTTCTTGGATTTTCTTTGAGTTCATCGTCTTTTGCCATTACCGGTTTTTTCGTAAGTATTTTACCTATTGCATTATTCTTGCCACATGTACATCGCATAGCATCGCTTGGGCAGATACAAGATTTACTCCATAAAGAATATGCCTGTTTTACAATTCTGTCTTCTAGGGAATGAAATGAGATGATTGCTATCTTGGCATGTGGAAATTTTGCCTCTTCTATACTTTGAAGCAATGATTTTAGTTCACCCAGCTCATCATTTACCTCTATGCGAACAGCTTGCATAAGCAGAGTAGCCGGATGTATTTTTTTACCTGTTGGCATTAATGGTTTGATTGATTCACTTAATTCTTTTGCTGAAGTAAATGGACGATTTTTAACAATATGTGCAGCGATTTTTTTATAATTTCTGAGCTCTCCATATTCCAAGAGAATTTTCTCTAATTCAGCAGAAGAATATTCATTAATAACATTAGTCGCACTTAGCAGTGCATCTTTATCCATTCTCATATCAAGATTATCGCTCTCATATGAAAAGCCTCGCTCTCTTTGGTCAAGTTGAAGAGATGAAACACCAATATCTGCAAGCACGCCTTTAATCTCTGAAACATCAACTTCAGCTAAAATATCCTTTATGACAGATGAAAATCGACCTTTTCTTATGCTAACTCTATCCCCAAACTTTTCTAGTCTTTTGCTTGAAAAATCTATAGCAGTTTGGTCTTGGTCAATCGCTATGAGTTTAGTATGTGGATTTGCTTCTAAGATCATGCTGGAATGGCCACCATAACCCATAGTACAATCAATTATTATTCCATTCTCTAGATTTTCAAAAGTAGCTAATACTTCCCTATATAGAACTGGAATATGTGGAATATTTTGCAAAAAAGACCTTTCTCGTATTTTTAATGAATTATACATTAATTTTGGATAATTTAATTTTTAATACTGTATGATAAAGAAAAAAAGAGTTCTGAGATGAAAATAATATGGTTAATTTCTTTTATATCTTCTTTGATTTTTGCGAGTCAAAGTCAAATAGTTTTAGGCACGTTTAGTAGCGTTTACAATGCAAAAAAAGCTATTGAAATTGTAGATAAGCTGATTA